>JAHWJM010000327.1 GCA_019348435.1 Actinomycetota bacterium | reverse complement strand
CGCGCCTCTGGAGGATCTCGCGGTCGCGCTCGGCCCGCTCGTCGACGCCGCGCCGTCGCTTGGCGGCGCGCTGCGGCCGCGGCTCGCGCCGGCCCGGGCCGGCGAGCCCGATCGCGGCGCCGACGACGCCCGCCGCGAACAGCAGCGCGACGAGATCGATGAGCGGGACGTAGCGCCTGCGCGCCTGGGTGCCGTCGGGAGTCGAGTACGTGCAGGTGCGCGTCAGCGGCGGGACGAACGACGGCGCCGACGAGCCGTCGCTGCCGCTCGGGAGCTTGTCGACGTCCGGGCACGGGTTGCCGATCGGCCGCACGAGCCAGATGAACAGCAGGCCGATCAGGAAGACCGCGACCCCGGCCCTCACCCCGCCCCTGCTCATCGCATCCCGCCGAGGATGTTCAACTCCGGATCCACGTGTTGAGGATGACGATCTCCTCGGCCTCGGCCATGAGGTCGACGAGCAGGTGGTAATCGAGGTGCTTGTGGACCCGGACGATCCCGGCGAGCGCGTCGCCGTCGGCGACGGGCGGCGCGGGCGGCTGCGCCTGATCGGCGGCGACTCGCGGCGCAGCGGCCGGGGCGGCCGCGGCGGGCGATACCGCTGTCCCCCCCGGGGTCGCCGCAGCGAGCCGGTCCTCGTGGTCGAGCGCGATGAAGCGCCGCGCGCACTCTGCCAGCAGCCGCGGCTCCTGACGGCGCCCGAAGTCCGTGGCGGCGTTGACGAGATGCGCCGCCGCCTTGTGGTAGCGCGTCGTCAGCGACTGCGTCTCGCCGTCCCCGTCCTCCCAGGTCAACAGCTCGCGGATCGCGCGACAGTCGCGACCGGCGGGCAGCCGATCGAGGTACTCCGGGATCAGCCGGTGCAGGATGAGGTGCACGCGCGCGGGCTCGTCGAGCTCGCCGGCGCTCGTCACGCGGTGCAGCTGCGAGAGCGCGGGAAGCGCGCCCTCGAGCGCCTCCGGATCGCGTCCCGCGAACCGGATCACCTGCTTGAGCTCTTCCGCCAGTTCCCGCGAGCGCGTGCTCATCCGAGCCCACCGTAACGTCGGATCGTGGTCGGATCAACGTCGGCCGTGACGGAAGACGGGCGCAGACGTCGCCCAGCGGTCGTGACGCAGCGGGCGCCGACGCGTGGCCAGCGCCCCTGGCCGGCCCCATTCTTACACCAGGTTCACCGTCGTCGGAACGCCGCCGCTCTTCCCTTTCACCAGAACGACTGGAGCTCTGACATGTACAGCACAGCTACGACCTGGGGCATCACAGGCCCGCAGTTTCTGTGGGGTTACGCGGCGCTCTGTCTTGCCGCCGCGATCGCCGTCCTGTCGCAGTGGCGGCGCGCTGTGGGCCCGCCGCAGGCGCTCGCCCACGAGCTGCCCGACCTCGGCGTCTACGAGCTCGCGACCCTCGGCGACGGACCGCAGCTCGCGATCACGAGCGCCGCGACGCAACTGCACCGCGACGGCGTGATCCGGCCCGGCTTGCGCGACGGGGGACTCGAGGCCGCCGGCGAGCTGCAAGCGGATGCCGACGCCGTCGAGCGTGCGGTCTTCGAGGTCGTGCGCGCCGAGCCCGGAATCACCGCGGAGATCATGCGCGACCGCGTCCAGCGCAGCGAGGCGGTCCGCTCGATGACCGACGATCTGACGCGCGACGGGCTGCTCGTCGCGGACGCGTCGGCGACGGCGCTCGCTCGCCTCGTCGCGCTGCTCGGCGGGTTGCTGGCGCTGCTGGGGATCCTTCGCATCGGCACGGCCGCGATCGCCGGTCAGCCGGTGGGATGGCTCGTGCTGATGGTCGCCCTCGTGGTGATCGCGGCGGTCTGGCTCGTCGCGCACCTCCCCGTCGCGACGGCCCGCGGCCGCGCCGCGCTGCAGCGCTGGCGCGACGCGCACGACGACCTGCGACGAAACCCGATCGGCGGCGAGTGCGCCCTGGCGGCGGCGCTGTTCGGCGGCGCCGTGCTGTGGCTCGCCGCGCCCGACACCGCGTTGGCGCTGGGCGTCGAGCGCGAGGACGCCGGGCGCGCGGGCGGGGGCGGCGGCGGGGGCGGCTGCGGCTCAGGTTGCGGCGGATGCGGCGGATGCGGCGGATGACGATGCTCACCACAGCGACGACGTGGGGCGTCACGAACGCGGAGTTCCTGGCCGGCTACGCCGCGCTCTGCGCCGCGGCCGCCGCCGGGGTCTGGTCGCAGTGGCGCCAGGCCCGCGGCCACGAGGAGCGCTCGGCAGATCCGCTGCCCGAGCTCGACGCCTACGGCATCGCGATCCTCGGCGGCGGACCGCAGCTCGCGATCACGAGCGCCTTGACGCAGCTGTATCGCGACGGCGTGCTGCGAGTGCGCCGGCGCGAGGGCACGCTGAAGCTCTCGCGCGCGGGCGCGACGGCGGCCGATCCCGTCGAGCGCGCGGTCCTCGAGACGGTGCGCGGCCGGCCGGGCATCAGCACGGCAGAGCTGCGCAGGGCGCTCGAGGACGACGAGGCGCTGACGTCGATCGCGGCGCAGCTCAGGCGGGACGGGCTGCTGCTCGACGACGAGCAGGCATCGCGCGTGCGCCGCCTGTGGCTCGCCGGCGCGCTGCTCGCCGGCCTCGGGGTCGCACGACTTGTCGCCGCCTGGCGCGACGGCGGCGCGGTCGGCTGGCTTGCGGCGCTGGTGCTGATCGTCGCGGCTGCGACCGTCTGGCTCCTCTGCCACCGGCCGCTCGCAACGAGCCACGGACGGGGCGTTCTCGAGCGCCTGCGCGCGGAGCGCGAGGACCTGCGTCGCGACGCCGCCGGCAGCGAGAGCGCGATGGGCGTCGCGCTGTTCGGCGGCGGGACGTTGTGGATCGCGGAGCCCACGATCGCGTCGGCGTTCGGCGTCCCGCGCGAAAGCGGGCTGAACGGCGGTGACCCCGACCGTGGCCGGGGCATGGAGGGCGGCTGCGCCTCGGGCTTCGGCTGCGGTGGCGGTGGCGGTGGCGGCGGCGGCGGTGGCGGCGGATGTGGCGGAGGAGGAGCGTGACGATGACCACGCAGCCGACATGGCAGCTCGGACACGGCGTCGGCTGGCGCCCGCAGCTCGACGGCGCGATCGCGCGCGCCGGCAGCCTGGGCTTCGTCGAGGTCATCGCCGAGGCGGTCGACGCGCACGAGCTGCCGCCCGGAGTCGCCGCGGCGATGCAGCGCGGCCTGCAGGTCGTGCCGCACGGCGTGAGCCTGTCGCTGGGCGGCGCCGAGCGGCCGGACCGCGAGCGGCTGGCGCACCTCGCGGCGGTCGCAGCGCGCGTAGGCGCGCCGCTCGTGAGCGAGCACATCGCGTTCGTGCGCGCCGACGGGCGCGAGGCCGGACACCTGCTGCCGGTCCCGCGCACGCGCGCGGCGCTGGAGATCCTCAGCGAGAACGTCGCGATCGCGCAGCAGGCGCTGCCCGTGCCGCTCGCGCTCGAGCACGTCGCCGCGCTCGTGCAGTGGCCGGGGGCGCAGATGGACGAGGCGACGTTCGTCTCCGAGCTCGTCGAGCGGACCGGTGCGCCGGTGCTGCTGGACCTCTCCAACCTCTATGCCAACGCCCTCAACCACGGCTACGACGCGCTCGAATCGCTCGTGCGCTTCCCC
>JAHWJM010000326.1 GCA_019348435.1 Actinomycetota bacterium | reverse complement strand
AGGCCCCGGCCGTGCGGTGGCTTGCCAGGGCCCGCGGTGCGGCGGCGTGCCGCCTTGCTCAGGTCAGCAGCGCTTGCGCGTAGTCGTCGGCGTCGAACGGGCGCAGGTCCTCGAGCGCCTCCCCGATGCCGATGAGCTTGACCGGGATGCCCAGCTCGCCGGCGATGGCGAGCGCGATGCCGCCCTTCGCCGTGCCGTCGAGCTTGGTCAGCACGATGCCGTCCACCTGCACCGCCTCGGAGAACAGCTTGGCCTGGCGCAAGCCGTTCTGACCGGTCGTCGCGTCGACCGTGAGCAGCGTCTCGTGGGGCGCGTGCTCGATCTGCTTGGAGATCACCCGGCGAACCTTGGTCAGCTCGGCCATGAGGTTGTCCTGCGTGTGCAGGCGCCCCGCGGTGTCGATGATGACGACGTCCGCGCCGCGGTCGCGGCCCTGCTTGACGGCCTCGAAGGCGACCGAGCCGGGATCCGATCCCTCCGGCCCCGAAACGATCTCGCAGCCGGCCCGCTCGGCCCAGCCCTCGAGCTGCTGCACGGCCGCAGCACGGAACGTATCGGCGGCGCCGAGCACGACCTTCAGGCCGAGCTCGCGCTGCAGGTGCCAGGCGAGCTTTCCGATCGTCGTCGTCTTCCCGGTGCCGTTGACGCCGACGGCCATGATCACCGTCGGCGACGCGCGCAGGTCGATGCGGTCCTCCCCGGTGCGCGCGATCTCGGCGAGCATCTCCGACAGGCGGCGGCTGAGCGCCTCGCCGCCGGTGATCTCGCCGCCGGCGGCCTCGGACTCGAGCTCCCCGACGACCCGCGCCGTCGTGGCGGCGCCGACGTCAGCCATGATCAGCGCCTCCTCCAGGCGCTCCCACGTCTCCTCGTCGACGTCGCCTTCCAGCAGCGTCGCCTGGATCTCGGCGCCGAGCGCCTCGCGCGTCTTGGAGAGATTCGTGCGCAGCCGCTTGAAGAACCCGCGCTTGCGGTCGGGCTCGTCGTCGCCGCCGGCGCCGGCCGCCGCGGCGGGGCGCGCACCGTCGGTGATGAACAGGTCAGTCCAGTCGCGTGCCATGGCGATGCGCGACGATAGCGCCATGGCTTTCGCGTTCCGGTACGGGCGCTCCGACGAGCCGCCCGCCCGCGAGCTGCTGGACGAGTTGATCGCCCACCTCAACGAGATCTACCCGGGTCGGGCGGCGCGGCCGGGCTCCGTCACGAGGGCCGACGAGATGGTGGCGCCGCACGGGACGTTTCTCATCGGCTACGAGGACGGCGAGCCGATCGCGATCGGCGGCCTGCGGGCGCTGGAGGAGGATGGTGTCTGCGAGATCAAGCGCATGTACGTCGTGCCTCACGCGCGCTCGCGCGGGGCCGGCCGAGCACTGCTGGCCGCGCTGGAGGACGCCGCGCGCGGGCTCGGCTACGAGCGCGTCCGGCTCGACGCGGGGCCCGCGCAGCGGCACAGCAAGGTGCTCTTCGCGGACGCAGGCTACGTGGAGATCGAGCGCTACAACGACAACCACATCGCCGACTATTTCGGCGAGAAGGTGCTCTAGGTGCGGCGGACGACATCGCGGCAGAGAGGCGGCAACATTGACGGCCGCGCCCTCACCGGGGCGGCCGTCGCCATTTCGGCGCTCAAGCGTGTATCCCGCGAAATGACTCAAGCGTTGCGCCGTGGTGGCGCCAGAACCACGTCAGAAGATCGAGTGGCACTGCTTCACGACGAACACCCCGCTGCGATACAGCTGCGCGCACGCCGTTCCTCGTCGTACTCGGCCCGGATATACCGTCGGAGCCCACCGTTGGGTGTCGCAGCCGTACTTGGTCCGCGTCCCGATGCGCCGGTACACCCTGTTGTGGACGTTCTTGTAGACGAAGTCGACGCGCCAGTTGCAGAACCCCGGCTTGGTCAGAATGTGGGCGCGCTCGCGGCTGATGTACGTGCCGGAGCCGACGATCACGTGGGTGAGCTGCCCGCTCGGGACGCCGATCGTCTGGCCGCCGATATTGATGCCGAAGGGGGCCCAGAATGCGTAGCCCGTGGCGCTTGCGGACGCCGGATTGGGCGCCAGCGCGCCGGCGAGCAACGCGGCGACGACGACCACCAGGACCGATATCGACCGCCGACGAGCATCTCCCCTGGACAGCCTGAACTGCAACGTCATAGTGCCCTCTCCTTCGGTGTGGCCGGGGCCTGCCCGGCGCCGTCCACCTACGGCATCCTGCGGCGGCGCGAGCCGGAAGACCCCGGTCGATGTCCCGCCGCATGCCGGCGTGCGCACGATGCTCCCAAGCGTCCGCGCCCCTGTCAACGCTGCGAGCGACAAGAAGAGGCAGCAGCGCGCTCAAGACCAGCACCCCGCGCTGCCGGCTGGATCGGAGCGACACGAGGACACCGAACGCGCCCACCGCCGTCTTGCCTTGGCGCAGCCCGGGCCGCTCCGCAGTGCGCTGTGCGCGTACAAGCTGGTAGTTGCCCGTCAGCGCCAGGAGCGCGGCGAGCTGGGGTTGCGGACGATCCGGCCGCGCGCTACGCGGCACCCGCGCCCGCCGCCGGCGCTGCGGCGTCATCGCGCGGCAGCCGGCGTGAGATGACCTTCGAGACGCCGTCGCCGCCCATCGACACGCCGTAGAGGGTGTCGGCGGCTTCCATCGTGCGCTTCTGGTGGGTGACGACGATGAACTGCGCGCGGTCGGCGTAGCGGCGCAGCAGGTCCAGGAAGCGCGTGATGTTCGGGTCGTCGAGCGCGGCCTCCACCTCGTCGAGGATGTAAAACGGGCACGGCTTGGCGAGGAATACGGCGAAGAGAAAGCCGATCGCGGTCATCGACTTCTCGCCGCCCGACAGCAGCGACAGGCGCTTCATCGACTTCCCCGCCGGCGTGATCTCGATCTCGACGCCGAGCAGCTCCTCCTCCGTGCCGACGTCCTCCTGGAGCTCGGCGGCGGCATCGGGATCGACAGCCCCGTCGGCGTCGGCGTCAGCCGCCGCGAGCGGCTGGCCGGCGAAGCCCGTGATGCCCTGGTCCTCCTTGACGAGCCGCAGACGTCCGCGCCCACCCGGGAACAGGTGGGTGGCAAGCTCCTCGAAATTGCGCGCGGCGGCCTCGAAGGTCTCCTCGAAGGTCTCGTGGATCTGGCGGTCGGTGTCCCGGATGAGCAGGCGCAGCTCACGCAGCGCGCTCTCCAGGTCTTCGCGCTGGCGCTCGAGCTCGCTGACGTGCGCGAGCGCCTCGTCGTACTCGGCCTTGGCGAGCGGGTTGACCGGACCGAGCTGCTCGCGACGGCGCGCCAGGCGCTCGATGCGGTCGCGCAGCGTCTGCGCCGCCTCGTCTGCGAGCGGCTCGCTCGCCGGCTCGGGCGGCAGCCCGAGCCGCTCGGCGAGCAGCACGAGCTCGTGGTCCGCGTCGGCGCTGTGGTCGCGCGCCTGCTGGGCGCGGACCTCCGCGGTCGTGACAGCGTCGCCGCGGTCGCGCAGCAGCGCCTGGATCTGCGCCTCCTCGGCGGCGCACTCGCGCAGCTGTTCGGCGAGGCCCTCGCCGGCGGCGCGGCCGGCGGCGAGCTCTGTCTCCATCTCGCCGACGCGCGCGGCGATCATCGTCGCCACCTGCTCGAGCGCGAGCGCCAGGCGCTGCGCCTGCGGCGCGA
>JAHWJM010000325.1 GCA_019348435.1 Actinomycetota bacterium | reverse complement strand
GGTACGACTCCCACCGACCCCGGGACGAGCCCGACGGATCCCGGTACGACTCCCACCGACCCCGGGACGAGCCCGGCGGATCCCGGGCCGACACCCACGGAGCCTGACGGCGGTTCCGGCAACGGAACCGGCACAGGAACCGGGACTGGCGGCGCTGGCGCCGGCGACTCCAATGCCCGCATGGGTGCCGCGACCGTCACGCTCGTAGACGTCTTCACCGGGCTCGGCGGGCGCGGGCAGCGTCGGCGGGCCCCAATCCGCGACCCGCCCCTCGGAAAGCCAGAAGGCATCGCAGCGCCGCGCGTCGCGCGGGTGCGCAGCGAGCACGAGGCGCGGACGCGCATGCGTCGCCTGCAGGGTGCCGTCGAGCGCGCGCACGAGCGCGGCGATCCGCTCGCGGCGACGGCGTAGCCAGGCGGCGCGCTCATAGCGCTGCTCGGCGGCGGCAGCGCGCATCTGCGTGTCGACGTGCGCCAGCAGCGCCGCGCCCCCGTCGCCGCCGCCGCCGAAGAGCGCGAGCGCCTCGTCGAGCTTGTGCCGGTAGAGGTTGGGGTCGAGGTCGTTGAGGCAGGGCGACATGCAGCGCCCCATCTGGCCGTAGGCCGACGGCCACGGACGCAGCCGCAGCTTGCGCCCGCAGTGGCGCAGCCCGAACAGCGAGTCGAGCTGCTCCTTGAGCTCGACCGCCGCCGCACGGCTGCGCAACGGGCCGATCGTCACAGCGCGGCCGGAGGCAGGCTCGCGCGCGACCTCGATCACCGGATAGGCGATGTCCAGGCGACAGCGCAGGTAGACGAACGTGTCGTCGTGCTTGTGGGCGACGTTGCCGGGCGGGCGCCACTCGCGGATCAGGCGATGCTCGAGCACGAGGGCGCCCAGCTCCGAGCTCGTCGTGCGGTGGTCGACGAGCGCGGCCTGCGCCGTCCAACCACTCCGTCCATCGGCGCGCGCCGCCGAATGGAAGTGCGCCCGCGCGCGTGTGCGCAGCGCGATCGACTTGCCGACGTAGAGCACCTGCCCCGCGGCGTTGCGGAAGATGTAGACGCCGGGCTCGTCGGGCAGCGCCGCGAACTCCAGCCCCTTGGGCACGTGACGCTTGATGGTCCCGCCCGCGACGGTTCGCCCGGCGCGCGGCGCTCGCGGGCGCCGCCGCGGCGCCTTGAGCGTCTCGAGCGCGTCCCCAACGGTCGCGGCGTTCGCGCACAGGCGGCCAAACAGCGCACAGAACACACGCGCGCACGTCTCCGCGTCGGCGAGCGCGCGGTGCGTCGTGTGGACCTCGATGCCAAGCGAGTCCGCGAGCGCCGCGAGCCGGCGCTGGCGCACGAGCGGGGCGAAGCGGCGCGCCAGCGCGACCGTGCACAGCGTTGGCGGATCGGGCCACGCCAGGCCCGAGCGCTCGAAGGCCTGGCGCAGGACGCGGCGGTCGAAGGCTGCGTTGTGGGCGACGAGCACGCGCTGGGGCGGCAAGCCGATCAGCTCGCCGAGATCCGGCAGGATCGCGTCGGCGGCGGGCGCCTCGTCGACCATCGCCTGGGAGATCTGCGTGAAGCGCTGTATCGAGCGCGACAGCGGCGCCACGCCGCCGACGAGGGTCTCCCAGCGATCGTGCAGCTCGCCGCCGCCGACGAGCACGGCGCCGACCTCCGTCAGCTCGCAGGCGTCGCCGGCGCGGCCGTTGGTCTCCGTATCGACGACGAGGAACTCCGCGGTCGCCAGCGGCTGGGCGAGGAGATCCATCGCAGGAGGCTCGCGCGCCGCGAGGACACCATGCACGGGCGATTGCATCATTCGTCGACCGCGCCCCGGGGTAGCCTGTCGCACATGCATGCACAGGCCGATGGAGCACCGAGATGACGACCTTCGCCACCCCGGAGTCCGCGCGGCTCCGCGCCGAGCTTGCCGCACGAACTCGGGTTGCCTGGACGTCCTATCGCGATGCGCTGCGCACGCTCGAGGGCGCGGAGTACGACAGCGCCGAGGCGGCCGAGTGGGACCAGTTGCAAGCGACGCTGCGCGAGGTCGAGACCGCTCGTGCAGACCTGCAACCGCTGACCGGCGACTGATCCGGGCACGCGCCTGCGCGCCTCGTTCGCCTGCTCGGGCAGGCCGGACTGGTTGGTGAGACGCCTGGGCGCGCGGCGCAGGACCCGATGGACGGCTGCGACAGGCGCGGTGGCGTTGCTGATCGGCGGCTGCGGCGAGGACGAGTTCGCCAACCGCGAGCGCGCGCCCGACCGGATCATCCTGAGCGTCTCGATCACGCCGCGCGAGATCACGGTGTCGCCATCGCGCATCGGGGCCGGAAGCATCGAGCTGATCGTCAGCAACCTCACGTCGAGATCGCAGCAGATCACACTGCGCAGCGAGATGCTCTCGGCAGGCACCGCGCCGCTGCAGCAGCGCACCGGGCCGATCAACCCGGGTGACACCGCATCGCTGACGGCGGCGCTCGTACGGGGGACCTACCGCCTCACCACGAGCACGGGCCGGCAGCGGCCCGCGACGATCCACGTGGGGCCGACGCGCTCGGGGTCCGACCAGCTGTTGCAGCCGTAGCACCGCGCCCTCGAGCTTTGCGACAATGCGCGCATGCGGCGGCCCCGGACCCTCCTCGCCGTCCTCGGCGCGCTTGCCGTCGCGGTCGGGGTGAGCCTGCTCGTCACCGGCGGCTCCAGCGCGGCGCCGACGAAGTCGCAGGCGCTCTTCGAGAAGACCCTGCTCGCGGACGCCAAGACGACGAGCGACGTCAAGCGGCTGCTGACCGACGGTGGCGGCTTCGTCGCGCCGGACATCACGTTCGCAGATCTGACGGGCGACGGGCGCAGCGACGCGATCGTGCTGGTCGACTCCGGCGGGATCGCCGGAGCGGTGGCGCTCTACGTCCTCAGCACCGACGGCGAGTCGGCGCAGAGCGACCTGCGCGTCGTCTACCGCTCGCAGCGGCTGTATGGCGCGAGCGTCGATGTCGCCGACGCGATGCTCATCCTGCGCACGCCCCGCTTTGCGGAGGGCGACGACGTATGCTGCCCGGCCAGGATCGTGCAGCGCACGTACGCCTGGAACGAGCGCGCCAAGACGCTGAAGCAGCGCCGCTCGCAGGAGCTGCCTGCACGAACGCGCTGATCTGAACGCATGTCACGGACGCTGGCCTTCCTGGTGGGAAGTTCTCGCGGCGCTGTAGCCGGCGCGGCGGGTTTGTGTTCGGTGCCAGCATCAACGCGCCACGCTTCCACAGCCGATCCGCCCGCACGCGCAGCGTGGCGGGTTTGTGTTCGCTGCGAGCATCAACGCGCCACGCTTTCGCGATGCTCGGATGCCCTTCTTCCTGACGCTGTAGATGCAGAACGTCCTGCTCGCCCATGAGCGCCGCCGCGATCAACGCCGACGACGAGAGCAGGCCTGCGTCGCCTCAGCGCATCCTGTCGATGAACCGGATGGTCGGCGGCACGCTCGGTGCGCGGTGCGCGGCACGTTCGTCGGCGAGACGAGCTCGCAGGCCGTCTTCGTCAACTCGCTCGGCAGGGCCTGCTGATCGGCGGCTTCGTCGCCGCGGCCGGCGCCGCCGTGGCGTGGAAGCTCATCTCGCCCGATCGCGGCGGCGCACTGCCGCCGGTCCCGCCGGCCGGCGAAGCAACGCCGCGTCTGCAGAGCC
>JAHWJM010000324.1 GCA_019348435.1 Actinomycetota bacterium | reverse complement strand
CGGACCTCATCGTCGGCGACATGGACTCGGTCAGCGACGAGGTGCTGCGCTGCGGCGCTGAGGTCGTGGTGCACGCCTACGCCGACGGGCACGCGCCGGGTCTGCAGCGGGTGCAGGACCTCGGCGTGCACGCGGTGGTGTTCCCGGCCGCCGGCACCAGCGAGGACGTCGCGATGCTGCTCGCCGACGAGGCCGGCGCGCAGCTGATCGTTGCCGTCGGCACCCACGCGACCCTGGTGGAGTTCCTCGACAAGAACCGGCGCGGGATGGCGTCGACCTTCCTGACGCGGCTGCGGCTGGGCGAGATCCTCGTCGATGCCCAGGGCGTCTCCCGCCTGTACCGGCCGTTGCCCGGCCGCAGCCCGGTGGTCTTCGTGGCGCTTGCCGGCCTGCTGTGCCTGCTGGCTATCGTCGTGCTGACCCCGGGGCTGCGCGACGTCGCAGACCTCATGTGGCTCAAGCTCGAGGTTCTGCTCGGGCTCGAGTAGGCCGACCTTCCCGAATGTTCGACTTCCGCTATCACGCGCTGTCGCTGGCAGCGGTCTTCATCGCGCTCGTCGTCGGACTGCTGCTCGGCGTCGCGATCGGCGACAAGGAGCTCGTCTCCTCGGGGCGCGAGGAGTTGCGCAGCTCGCTGCGCGCCGACGTGCGCCAAGCCGATCAGGAGCGCGACGAGGCGCGGGCCGAGGCGCGCGAGCAGGAGCAGTTCGCCGAGGAGGCATATCCGATCCTGACGGACGACCAGCTGCGCGGCCGCCGCATCGGCCTCGTCGTGCTGGGCGACGACGAGCGCGCAGCGGATCTGATCCGCCGGACGCTCGAGCCGACCGGCGCCGACCTCGCGTTCGTGGCCGTGGTGCGCGAGAACTTCGAGCTCGAGGCGCTGGCGGAGCGCGCCCGCGGCACGCGCTACGCGAACCTCGCAAACGATCCTGAGCTGCTCGGCGAGTTCGGCCGGCGGGTGGGCATCCAGATGGTGCGCGGCGGTAGGCTCGTCCGACAGGTGCGCGGGGCGCTGCTGGACCCACTCAGCGGCAGCTTCGGCAATGTCGACGGCGTGATCGTCATGCGGCCGGACACCGGCCCCGAGGAGCAGGCGGCAGCCACGCGGCTGGAAGAGCTGCAAGAGGGCATCGTCCGCGGCCTCGTCCAGACCGACGTGAAGGTCGTCGGCGTGGAGCGGCGCGGCAGCGATCCGTCGCACATCCAGTGGTTTCGCGAGCGCGAAATGTCCACCGTCGACAACGTCAACGAGTACGCGGGTCGCGCGGCAACCGTGTTCGTGCTGGCCGGCGCCCAGGGTGCCTACGGTCGCGGCGACGACGCGCAGGCGCTGCTGCCGCCGGTCGTCGGCCAGGTGGAGTGAGCGCACATCGCCGCGCCTAGGCGCGGCGGGGAGGCGGCCATCGTCCGCCCACCTCGCTAGGTTCCCCTCCCGGTGCAAGCCCTGCCGTTCGTCTTCTCGCTGGTCGTCGCCGTGGTGCTCGTGCCGCTGGTGCTCTCCCGGCTCTCCGACGCAGCATTGACGCGTGAGAACTACCGCGGCCGGATCCTGCCGGTGCCGCTGGGCATCGCGATCGTGCCCGTGGCGCTCGTCGCGCTCATCCCGGTGATGCTGCTCGCGCGCCTCACCGACCTCGACGTGTACCCCGACAACCTCGGCTTCGCGATGGTCTTCGTCCCCGGGATCGCGCTGCTCGGCCTCATCGACGACATGCTCGCCGGCGCCGGGCGCGGCTGGCGCGGGCACGGCAGGGACGTGTTGAGCGGCGCGCTGTCGACCGGGCTGCTCAAGGCGGCCGGCACACTCGGGCTCGCGCTGCTCGTGGCGTCCTCGCTGCCCGGCTCGGACGCCGACTTCCTGCTTGCCACCGCCGTGCTCGTGCTCGCGACGAACGCCTTCAACCTGCTCGACCTGCGGCCCGGCCGCTCGGTCAAGGCGTTCGTCCTGCTCGGCGTCGGCCTGACGGTCGCGACGCAGAACACCCAGGCGCTCGCCGGGCTGGGGATCTTCATCGCGCCCCTACTCGTAGCGGGCTTCTTCGACCTGCGCGAGAAGGCGATGCTCGGCGACGTCGGGTCCAACGCGATCGGCGCGCTCGGGGGGCTCTGGCTCGTGCTCACACTCGACACCAACGGCCAGTTGATCGCGCTCGTGGTACTCGTGCTCGTAAACCTTTTCGGGGAATTTCGGTCAATCTCGAACCTCATCGAGAAGGTTCCGGGACTACGGCACCTAGACTCGCTGGGAAGGCCCGGATGACCCCCTCTGCACAGCCCCAGCGCAAGACCCGCTTCATCTTCATCACCGGTGGCGTCGTCTCGTCCCTCGGCAAGGGCATCGCCGCCGCCTCGATCGGGCGCCTGCTCGTGGCGCGCGGCCTGACGGTGGGGCTGCAGAAGTTCGACCCGTACATCAACGTCGACCCCGGGACGATGTCGCCCTACCAGCACGGAGAGGTCTTCGTCACCGAGGACGGCGCGGAGACCGATCTCGACCTCGGCCATTACGAGCGCTACACGGACTTCAACACGTCGCGGGCCTCGAACGTCACCGCCGGCGGGATCTACAACTCGGTCATCCGCCGCGAGCGCCGCGGCGACTATCTCGGCGGCACCGTGCAGGTCGTCCCGCACATCACCGACGAGATCAAGCACCGCGTCAAGCTGCTGGCCGAGACCCAGGACGCCGACATCGTCATCACGGAGATCGGCGGCACGGTCGGCGACATCGAGTCGCTGCCGTTCCTCGAGGCGATCCGCCAGTTCCCGGTCGACGTCGGCCGGCGCGACTGCATGTTCATCCACCTCACGCTCGTGCCCTACATCGGCCACGCCGGCGAGCTGAAGACGAAGCCCACGCAGCACTCCGTCAACGAGCTGCGGCGGATCGGCATCCAGCCCGACATGCTGCTGTGCCGCTCGGAGTCAGAGCTCGGCGGCGACATCCGCAAGAAGATCGCGCTCTTCGCGTCGCTGCCGGCCGAGGCGGTCATCAGCGCCAAGGACGTCGACAACATCTACAAGGTGCCGCTGTGGTTCGCCGAAGAGGGCGTCGACGATCTCATCTGCGACCACTTCTCGATCGAGGCGCCGCAGCCCGATCTCGCGGAGTGGGACGAGATCACACGCCGCGCGACGGCGGCGAGCGAAACCGTGCGGATCGCGCTCGTCGGCAAGTACGTCGCGCTGCAGGACGCCTACCTCTCGGTCGCCGAGGCGCTGCGCCACTCGGGCTTTCACCACGACTGCAAGATCGACATCGACTGGGTCGACTCCGAGCTGCTGACGAGCAACGACGCGACCCTCGAGCGCCTCGGTGACGCCGACGGGGTCCTCATCCCCGGCGGCTTCGGCGGCCGCGGCATCGAGGGCAAGATCCGGGCCGCCCGCGTCGCGCGCGAGCACGGCATCCCGTACCTCGGCGTGTGCCTCGGGATGCAGGTCGCGGTCATGGAGTTCGGCCGCCACGTCGCCGGCATGGAGGGGGCCAACTCGACGGAGTTCGATCCCGAGACGCCGCATCCGGTGATCGACCTGCTGCCCGAGCAGAAGGAGGTCACCGACCTCGGCGGCACGATGCGCCTCGGCGCCGATCCCGTGAAGATCCACCCCGACACCCGCGCCCGCGAGCTCTATGGCGAGGCGGTCATCTACG
>JAHWJM010000323.1 GCA_019348435.1 Actinomycetota bacterium | reverse complement strand
CGCCGTAAGACAAGACCTCACGGCGAGCGGGACGCCGCTCTCGTCGTAGACGGCACTCGCGGACACCGCTCCCACACTCTGCAGCAAGATGGCCAGGCGGCGCTCGCGCGCCGGCTGGCGCAGACGCCGCCGCCAGGAAAGTGACCGTTGTCCGCGCTGCGTCGGATCCGTGTCGGCGACGCAGGCTGGCGTCGGGTTGACGCCGCATCGATGTCATGGCGGGCTGCGCCGTGTGAGGAAAAGATGCGTCGCATGCGCGAAGCTTTCTCATCGGTGGGCCGCCCGTCGAGCTGGCCGGGGAGTTGCGGCGGCCAGCCGTGGACACGGAGGTCGATACCGCGAGCGTCAACAGCTCGGCGTGGCGCTCCGCGGGTGCGAGATGGGTAAGTCCGCCGATGAGTGCCAGCGTGACCTTCCGCTGATCGTTGCTATCGCGGTCTGGCTGCACGTGCTGGTAGCCGTCTTCCTGGCGGTCGTGGCGATCGTTCCGCCGGCGTATGCCCTCGTTCGCGGGCGCGGCGAGCTTACGATCCTCGGCGTCGAGGCGGTCGCTGACCCGAGCGCGACGGCGGTCGCAGGGGAATTCGCGATTGGCCTGTTGTGGCTCGGATGCGCGTTCTTCCTCGTACGCGCATGCTTCGACATCCGGATCCTCGGACGGCGCGCCTCTGACGAGCAGCGCGCACCCGTGCCCGCGACGCCGGCGGTCGTCTGGCGCGCCGGCGCAACCCCCCAAGCCAGGCGAGTTGCAGGCCAGGAGCTTTTGCGCATCGCCGAGGGCGGTTACGCGGTCACGTTCACGCCGCAGGGTGCGCTGATGACAGTGGGCGCAGGCGGGCTGCGGTTGTGGGAAGTCCCAGATGGACGAGAGCTGCTTCACCTCCCCGACGCGACTGGACTCGTCGCGCTCAGCCCTGACGGCCACCACCTTGCTGCGGTGCGCGGATCCTTCGAAATCGTGCTGCGGTCGCTGCGCGACCGTGGCGACGAGCGAGCGATTGCGCATCGCAGCAGCGCCTGGAAAAGCGGCTTCGGCGGTGTTTCGGCGCTTGCCTTCAGCGCAGACGGTCAGCGGCTGGCCAGTGGCGGGGACCCTGATACGAGGGTGTGGAGCGTCGCGGACGGGCGCGAACTGCTGCGGCTCCCGACGGGCCCCACCGAGTTCTACGGGCTGCGCATCGACTTCAGCCCCGACGGCCGGTACCTCGCGACGACGACCACCGAGCGTTCGGTGCACATCTGGGACACCTTCAACGGGCGCAGGGTGCAGGGCCTTGACCACCGCCCGCACCGCTACGGCCGGGTCGCCACCGCAGTCGCGTTCAGTCCCGATTCGCGGCTGCTCGCCACCCTCTGCGCCGACGACTCGGCGTGGATCTGGGACGTCGCGACCGGCAAGCAGCTGCTTCGCTTGACGTCCGAGTGTTCGGGTCCACGCTGCTTTGATCCGCGGACGCTGGCCTGGAGCCCCGACGCGAGTCGTCTCTTCGTCCCCTGCAACGATGGCAACGTTCGCGCGTGGGACGCCACACGCGGCATCGAGCTCTTCTGCCTGCCGCACGGCGACTCCCCGGCGCGCCCACGGCGCACGCGCTGGTCGGGCATCGACACCGTGCTCGGCGTTTCGAGCGGTCTGACGTCAGTGACCGTCAGCCCCGACGGTACGCTGCTTGCCGCAGGCGGCACAGGCGGCACGGGAGGAGTGGTGCGGGTGTGGGCGATCGCATGACCGCGGCTCCGGCGAACGCGCTGATGTCGCGCCCCCGGAGACGACGTCACAACGTCCTGTTCACCGCGTCGATGTTCATGCTGCGATGCGCGCGACCGCCAGCGAACCCCAACGCCACACCAACCGCACGCCTGGCCGTCGACGGCGCTCCGGCCACCGGTCGCGCCGCCCGACGTCCCGCCTCGTGGCTCCGCGCTGGCGACATCCTCGATAGCACAGGCGCCAACCAAGCGTGCGCGACACCTACGAGCTTCTCGACGCCGAGGCTGAACGCGTATCGGACCGTCACCCCCGCGACGCAGCCGCTGGCAGGTCGGGCGAGTTGTTACCGGCGCACGCGCAGGAGCGCGACGCGCAACCTGCGAAGCGGCCCGTGCGTCGAGCGCGCCTGGGCCGAAGCGGCCTCGACGGGTGCCACCGGCGGTGGTGCGGACGTCCGCCGATCATCCACCTCGTTCTGCTTGCCGGCCTCTCGTAGGGCGGCCTCTGCGGCGACGTTGAGGAAGGCCCTCGCGCCAGAGCGGTCGTTCTGCTCGACGAGCAGCGCGGCGAGCTTCAGCGCTGCGCGCTCGACCGTTTTGTCGCTCCCGCGCTCGATCACGAACTCGTAGCAGGCGCGCGCTGCGGCACGGTCGCGCCTGCGCTCCAGCAGGCTCGCCAGCCTCAGCGCTGCCAGCGATGCGACATTGGCTTCGGAGCCTTCCATCGCCAGCCGATACGCCTGCTCGACTTCAGGCCCGCGGCGGCGCTGGCGGCTGAGCAAGACGCCGAGACTGAGCGCTGCGTCCGCGTGTCCGGCCGCGATCGCCTCACGGTAGGCGGCCTCGGCCTCGGCGTTGCGCCCGCGTCGCTCCGCAAGCGCCCCGAGATCGAGCCACGCGCTGCTGTCGCCGGTCGCGATCGCGTCGCGATAAACAGCCTCGGCATCGTCCTCGCGTCCGGCTTCGCTGAGCAGCAAGCCGAGGTTGGACCACGCGCTCGCGATGCCGGTCGCGCCGGATTTGCCGTCGCTGGAGGCTGCGACCGCGATGGCGTCGCGGTAGACGGCCTCGGCCTCGCGTTCGCGCCCGGGCTGGCGGGCGAGAAGCCACCCGAGATTGACCCGCGCCGGTTCGTAGCCGGCTGCGATCGCCGAGCGCAGGGCGGCTTCGGCCTCGCGCTCACGTCCGGGATCGTCGACGAGCAGCCAGCCGAGGTTGTTCCAAGCCATGCCGTCGCCGCCCACGGCCGCCTCGCGCAGCGCGTGCTCAGCATCGGCTCGCGCTCCGTGGCGCGCAAGCAGCATGCCCAGCTCGAGCCAGGCGCCGCTGTCGCCGGCCGCGACGGTCCGTATGCCCGCGACGAGTTCCTCCGACGGAGCGTGCTTCAGCAGGAATCCCGCTGCGCCGGCGCGCAAGGCGGCGAACACGTACTCGTCGAGGTCATACGTCGTCAGCATCAGCACGCGTGTCGGCAGCGGAGGGTCCAGGGCCGTGAGCTGACGCGTCGCCTCCACGCCGTCGAGTACCGGCATCCGGATGTCCATGACGACGACGTCGGGGCGCAGTCGCCGGCACTTCGCGACGGCCTCTCCCCCGTCGCGCGCTTCACCCACGATTTCGAAGTCGTCCTCGGCCTCCAGGATCATCCGGACGCCGGTGCGTACCAGATCCTGATCGTCCGCCAGCACGACGCGCACGCTCATCCGCTCATCCTGTCACCGGCAGGGTGGCGCGCACAGCGAATCCGCCGCCATCGCGCGGCCCCGTGTGCAGCGTCCCGTCGATCATCTCGACCCGCTCGCGCATGCCGACAAGCCCGAGTCGCGCGCCGGTCGACGGCGGCGCCGCAGCGCCGTGACCGTCGTCGGTGACCTCTACGACAAGATGGTCCGGTGCGTACCGCAGCGCGACGACCACACGCGCAGGACCGGCGTGCTTCGCGGCGTTCGTCAG
>JAHWJM010000322.1 GCA_019348435.1 Actinomycetota bacterium | reverse complement strand
GCCGACAACCAGACGCGCCAGTACGAGGTCGGCGATGCCGCGGTTCGCGAGGCGCTGTCGCGCTACGCGTGGGGACCGCGGGCACGGCCGGGCTGATCGTGGCGGCACGAGCTCGTACAGCGGTCGTGCACCTCGTCTGGGGTCCCGCCGGCCTCCCCCCGTTCGAGGCGTTCGCCGCCTCCTATCAGCGCCATCCCTGCCACTGCGAGCACGATCTCGTCCTGCTCTACAACGGCTTCGACGGCGACGCCGCGATCGCCGCCCACCGGCATCATGCCGCCGCGCTGTCGGCGCAGGAGATCGTGCTGGCCGAATCCTGCCTCGACCTCGCCGCGTACGTCGCGGCGGCCCGCGTCCTCAAGCACGAGCGCGTCTGCTTCGTCAACTCCTACAGCGAGATCCTCGTGCCCGGATGGCTGGCGCTGCTCGAGCGGGCGCTCGAAGATCCGGCGTGCGGCGCAGCGGGGGCGACCGGGTCGTGGGCCAGCCACGTCTCGTACAACCTCTTCCAGCTCGGGCTCGGCGGGGCGTACGCACGGGCCTTCCCGAGCCGGCGCGCCGCACGTGACGCGATGCACGAGATCTCCGGGACTCCGGTGCCGAGCGCCACGCAGTACTGGCTGTTCACCTTGCTGCAGGTCGCGTGCCGCTCGCGCGCCGCGAGCCGGTTTCCGGCCGCGCACCTGCGGACGAACGCCTTCCTCGTCGATCGTGAGCGATTCCTCGCGCTCGCGAGCGCACGAGCCAAGACGAAGTGGGACACCTACCGGCTCGAGAGCGGACCGCGCTCGCTCACCGCGCAGCTGCGCGCCGCCGGAACGCCGCCGCTGGTCGTCGACGCGCACGGGGTCGCCCGGCCGCCCGCGGAATGGCACCGCGGCGATGTGTACTTCCAGGCCGGCCAGCAGGACCTCCTCGTGTCCGACAACCAGACGCGAAGCTACGCCTCGGCGACGCCCGCCCAGCGGGCGGTGCTGTCGGCTTTCGCTTGGGGCGACCGGGCACGGCCACAGGGCTGAAACCACGGGCGGGGAGAGCTCAGGGCCGGCGCCTGCCCCGCGGCAGCAGCACGAGCAGCTCGCGCGGGAGCGCTCGCAGCGCGAGCAGGGCGATGCCGTAGAGCGCCGTCGACAGCAACACCAGCACCCCGACCGGAACACCCGAGACGAGCAGCGGCGCAGCACCCAGCAGCGCGGCCAGCGCGACCTTCCAGACAACGCCGAGGCTCGGCCGCAGGTGTGGACGGCGCCGGACGACCAGCAACGCGCCCCCGATCGCCACCGCGACCTCGACGCCTGCCGTGGCGATCGCCGCGCCGCGCGCGCCCTCGAGCGTTGCGAGCACGGCGACCGCTGCGGCGAGGATGACGAGCGCCGTGACGTTGAGGATGAGGATCGTGCCGTGCTCGCGCAGGCTCAGCAGCCCATACGCCCAGACCGCCGCGACGAAGCTCGCGCCAAGCCCGAGCCCTTGGATCGCGAGCACCGGCGCAGCCGGCGCGAAGCTCGCGCCGCCCATGATCTCGACCGCAAGCGGCGCCCCGACCGCCAGCGTCAGCGCGATCCATGCTCCGGCGATCAGCGATACCTCGAAGACGCGGGCGAGCGCGTACCCGAGACGCTCGGGATCGTCGCGCGCGGCTCGTGCGAAGATCGGAAACGCCGATCCCACGAGCAGGCCGGGGATCAGCAGCAGCACCTCGACGATCCGAAAGGACAGGCTGAAGTAGCCGAGCTGTCTCTCGCCCGAAAGCAGCGAGACGAGCACGATCGCGATCCGGAAGTAGAGCGCGCCCGCAGCGACCGCGAGCGAGTAGGTCAGCACCGGGGCGATGAGCGCCCGCCACTCGGAGGCTGCGAACGAGGGCCGCAGGGGGATGTTGCCGCGCACGAGCCACGCGGTCGGGACGAGGACCGCAAGCGCGATCACCGCCGGTATCGCGAGGAACGAGAGCAGCCCCGCGCCGATCAGCACCAGGCCGACGATCAGCGCGACGCTGCCGAGCTGCTTGGCGAGGTCCAGCGCCGAGACCCAGCCCAGCCGCAGCTCCGCCATCAGCGGCAGCGCGTACGTCGCCTGCACGCTGGCGATGAGGACCCCCGCGCCGGCGATCAGCACGCCGGCCCCGAGCAGCCCACCGTATGCCACGAACGAGAAGATCGTCACGAGCAGGACGCCGGCCGTCGTCAAGACGAGCCGGATGCCGAGCAGGTTGCGCGCCAGCCGCGCCCGCTTCTCGCCTTCGAGCGTCGCGAGCTCGCGGATGCCGATCGCGGACAGGCCGAGGTCGGTCAGGCCCCCGACGAGCGCCGCCAGCGACAGCGCCGTCATGTAGCGCCCGCCATCGACCACGCCGAGGTGGCGAAACAGAAGCGCGCCGCCGGCGATCGAGAGGAGCGAACCCGCCGCGAACGAGCTGACGCGGAGGGCGCCCCCGCGGACGGCGGCATCGCCCGCTTCGGACGTGGACAGCAGGTCCTCGGGCTGGGGGCGTCCGGCGGACAGGCCTCCTATCATCGCCGCCGATGCCGACGCCCGTCCCTGAGCCGTGCCGGCTGTGCGGCGGCGCCACCACGCATGCGTTCACCACGCGCGACCACAACCGCGCGATCGCCGACGAGGCGTATCACTACCGCCGCTGCGCCGACTGCGGCGTGCTCGGGCTCGCGAACGTCCCCGAGGATCTGTCGCGCTTCTACGCCGAGGAGTACTTCGCGCTGCCAACGCTCGAGGTGATGCGCGAGAAGGCTGTGGCCGAGCGCTACCGCGTCGACCTCGTGCAGCGCCATGTCGGCGGCGGGCGGCTCATCGAGATCGGGCCAGGCGACGGCCTGTTCACGCTCAACGCGCTGGATGCGGGGTTCGACGTCACCGCGATCGAGATGGATCGGGCCGCCGCGGAGCATCTGCGCTCGACGACCGGCATCGAGGTCATCGAGTCCGCTGCACCGCACGAGGCGCTCGCGGACCTGCGGCCCGCCGATGTCGTCGTCGGCTGGCACGTCATCGAGCATCTGCCGCAGCCGTGGAAGATGCTCGACGCGGCGGCCGCCGCGTTGCGACCCGGGGGAGTCGTCGTGCTTGCCGCGCCCAATCCGCAGTCACTCGGGCTGCGGGTGCTCGGGCGGCGCTGGCCGCACGTCGATGCGCCGCGCCACCTCTTCCTGCTCCCCCCGGCCACGATCATCGAGCGCGGACGCGCACTCGGCCTCGAGCCGGCCCAGCTGACCGCCACCGATCCCGGCGGCATCCTGCTGAACAGGATCGCGTGGCGCTACGCGCTGCACAAGTCCGGCTCACGCTGGTGGCGGATGCGCCTGGCGCACTGCGCCGGTGACGCGATGACGGCGCTGCTTGCCCCCGTCGAGCGCGCTGCCATGCGCGGCGCGGCCTACACGCTCGTGCTCCGCAAGCCCTGATCGGGCGCCCCGAAAAGCCGCGGAACCTGCGGGCGTTGGCCTTGCGGAACTCGGCGAAGATCTCCGTCGGCGGCTTGCCGAGCACGTTGGCGAGCACGTTCAGGCGCCCTCGGTGCGCCATGCCGATGACTATCTGGGTGACGCCCTGGCGTGCGGCCTGCTCGATGATCCGGTCGATCATCGGGATCAGGCTCTCCGCGCCCTCCAGCGAGAATCGCTTCGACCCGAGGAACTTCGTCTGCAGGAACTGCTCGA
>JAHWJM010000321.1 GCA_019348435.1 Actinomycetota bacterium | reverse complement strand
GGGTTAATCAGCAGCGGCTCGGCCGCCACCAGCTCGACCTTGAACCCCTCCGGCACCTCGAACTCCGCCAACTCCTTCTCCGCCGACTGGTACGACTGCGCCACCGGCCGCCCCGGGTCGCCCTGGTTCTGCTGGCCCAGGATGTTCCAAGGCCCCATCCCCGCCGGCCCCGCCACGACGACCTTCGCCCACTGCGCGTCGTCAAACTCCGCCGCCGTCCAGTTCTCCGGCGGCGCCTCACCCACGCGCACCTTCCAGCCCTTGCCGCTGGCGAGCGTCGTCGTCGTGCCGTCGGCGTTCTTGACCTCCACCCACGCGATCGCCGCCGCGACGCCGCTCGCGCGCGCCAGCGAGTGCAGATGGCCGAGCAGCCCGAAGCCGGTGACGTCGGTCATCGCGCTGGCGCCGGCCGCGCGCGCCGCGGCCGAGGCACGGTCGTTGAGGGCGGTCATCGTCGCCACGGCCCGCTCGAGCAGCGCGTCGTCGCGCAACCCGCGCTTGCGCGCCGTGGCGATCGCTCCGACGCCGAGCGGCTTCGTCAGCACGAGAAGGTCACCCGCGCGGGCCCCCGCGTTGGAGATGAGCTCGTCGGGATGCACCGTGCCGGTGACCGACATCCCGTACTTCGGTTCGGGGTCGTCGATCGAGTGCCCGCCGACGATCGCGATCCCGGCCGCCGCGGCGACGTCGGCGCCGCCGCGCAGGATCTCGCGCAGCACATCTCCGCCGAGCTGCTCGAGCGGGAAGGCGACGACGTTCATCGCCGCCAGCGGCACGCCGCCCATCGCGTAGACGTCCGAGAGCGCGTTGGCCGCGGCGATTCGGCCGAAGTCATAGGGGTCGTCGACGATCGGCGTGAAGAAGTCGATCGTCATCACGAGCGCGATCTCGTCGGTCAGCTTGAAGACCGCCGCGTCGTCGGCCGTGTTGGAGCCCACGAGCAGCCGCGGCTCGTAGGTTTCGCGCAGCCCCCGGACGATCGGCAGCAGCGCCGCCGCCGGCAGCTTGCAGCCGCAGCCAGCGCCGTGTGCGAGCGACGTCAGCGCGACGGCTGCCGCTGGGTGCGGCGCGTTCACGGGCGCACCGCCAGGCGAGGCATCGGGTGGGCGTCAGAGCTCACGGCTTGTGGTCGCACGTTACCCGCTGCGCGGAGGGAAGCTACCCAAGCGCGTCGCCCTGAGCCCCCGCACGGCGCCAGGCGGCCGATGGCGGGTGCGCACGATCGACTCCCGCGAGACGGCGCTGCCGGTTTGCGAAGGCGAGCAGCGCAGTCGATCTCGATGCCGGCAGGCGTTGCCCGGCGATCAGGGGCTCGCGCGCGCGTCGGCTCGGGGCGGGTGCTGTTGGGCCGCCTTCCACAGCGCTGCGCCCAAGAGGATCCAGCCGACGGCCAGCAGCGCGATCGGGAGCTCGAGGAGTCGCTCGTCGAGGGCTTCGAGCGCGCCTCCGACGATCAGCAGCGGGATCGCGGCAACGCCCATCGCCCACGGCAGCGACCGCGACCCCGCCGCCAAGGCACCCTCACGGCGTACGGCGTGACCGAGCGCGAGCAGGGCGGCGAACGTTCCGAAGCCGGCGATGGCGAGAAACGGTGTCAGCACCGTGATCTCGTCTTCGGTGGGCTCCACGGCCGCACCGCCGAGCACCCGCACGAGCGTCGCCAGCACGACTGACACGGCGGCCGCGGCGGCGAGCGCTCCGCCGACGCGCGCCGCGCGGCTGTCGGCTCGTCGCACGATCGACCACAGCCCCAGCAGGGCGAAGGGAAACAGTGCCCCGCCGATCGCGAAGGCAACGGCTGGTTCGTTGCCTGTCGCGAGCGTGACCGACGACTTGACAAGCCATGCCGCCCCGCCGGTGACGGCGGCGACGGCGGCGGATCGCCGCAGCACCACCCAGGAGTCGGATGGTTCACACGGAGCCGTCGCGTGCGCTGCCACGAAACGATCCTCCCACGCCGCCGGCTGTGAACGGGAGGAGGCGCGGGGCGTCGAGGCCTCGGCTGCTCAGCCACCGCGAGAACGAGCACTCAGCAGCGTGCAGGAGCCGTGGAGTCAAGTCCCGGGACGCCTCGGCGCCGATCAACCGCTCAACCTGCGCGATTTCTGTGTCGAGGAAGTCGACGTGGCGCAGCGCCGAATCGACGGTCTCGCGCTCGCAGACCGACAACTGCTGCTCGTTCAGCCAGCGGCGGCCCTTGACGCCGAACAGGTCTGACACCGGAGGGCGCTCTTTCAGGCAGCGCATCAGCACCGCCTGGATCTCGTTCTTGACGCTCGTGCGGGCCCGCACGAGCTGCGCGCGGCGCGACAGCCGCCGACGCATCAGACGGATGCGCTCATCGAGGGCCCACACGCCGTCAAGCTCCCCGGCCGACAACAACTTCGCCAGTGCCCGCGCGTCGAGCCGGTCGGTTTTCGCCCTGGCCTGGCGGATGCCGGTGTCGCTCGGCGAGACGACGATCACCCGCGCGACGTGCGGCGAGCATCCGGGCGATCTCCCACGCGTTGCCGGTGACCTCCAGCGCGACCCATCATCCGGGCCAAGACTCTGGGCAAACAGCTGCAGCTCCTGCGGGCGAGCCGCGACGCGGCCCGCCGAGCGGACCCTGCCGTCGCTGACGATCGCGACCTCACAGAAGTGGCGATGGACATCCAGCGCAACCGCTCTCACCGTTCCTCCCTTCGTTATCCGATCACACGGAGAGAACTGGTGGGCAAACGACATCGACGGATCCGCGCTCGCAGCGCACGCAGGCAAGTCGCAGGGGCGGCCATTGCCCCGAGTAGCGGGTGCCGCGAGCGGATCCAACGCAGCGTCAGCGAGGTCTAGGGCCCGTAGATCTCGTCGACCGAGCGCACCGTCTCGAAGACGTCGGCAAGGCCCGTCAGCGAAAACGCCTGGTCGACCGGTGCACGAGGACGTACGACGACGCAGCGACGCCGCTGCCCGGTTGCGCGCATGTGCGCGGCGGCGACGAGGCCGAGACCGGTCGAGTCCATGAACGATAGGCCGGACAGGTCGATGATCAGCAGCGGCGGAGGCTCTGCCTCGATGACATCCAGCTGCGCACGGGCGAGCTCGACGGTCTGGATGTCGAGGTCGCCCCGAAGTTCCCACAGCACCCCGCCTTCGACGGGTCTGGTTTCCATATCGAAGTTCAGCACGAGTCGAGCAGGCCGGCAGTCCGGTGGAGCCAGCATACGTGGGGAGACGGGTGGCCGGCGCGGAAAGAGTGCCGCTCGAGCTCACAGCTCGCTCGCGGAGCGAACGAACGAAAGCGGCTCGAGGCGGCGGCTTGCGAGGTAGCTTCGGAGGAGGGGATCGATCACCGTCCATTGGCCCGCGCGGTCGCCGTCTGCGGTGACGCCACGGTCGCGCAGTCCCGGCAAGCCACGTGCAGCCTGCTGCGGCTTGAGGCCGGCGTACAGCTCGGCACCGGCGGTGACGCGGATCGCCATGCGCTCGGCGTGGCGTCCGATCATGCGTATGAGCTCGAGCTGCTGGTCGTGGCGCAGGCGCTCCTGGCGCATCGGTCGCGCCAAGGCCTGGACGACGAGCGCGTGGTCGACTTGGGCGCAGCTCCTCGACGCTGGCGGCGTGCGCCTGCTACGACGCGGTCGACCGCGGAAGGCGCCGAACTGGCTGAGCACGCGGTCTGTGGGCGCGAACAGATCGCGCATCA
>JAHWJM010000320.1 GCA_019348435.1 Actinomycetota bacterium | reverse complement strand
ATCTCCCCAGCTCGATCCGAGACGAATCTGCGCCAGCTCGCTCGCAGACCGCCACTCGCCCTCACTCAGAAGCCGTCTGGCCTCGAGCAGGGCGACTTCCTCCAGTCCGGGGGTGAGATCGATGATGCTCATCCCGTCCTGCCAGGTCATGACGGCCGCAGTGTGAAGTGCGTGGTCAGCCTCGTCGGCGAGATCGACGACAACATGGACGTCGAGGTGGGCTACATCCCGTTCCCCGCTCCCGAGGGAGAGGCCATCTTCGCCGGCGGCCTCGGCTCGGGGCCCTTCGTCTCGGCGACGGCAGAGAACAAGGCAGCCGCGGTCGCCTTCCTCGACTTCCTCGCGTCGGAGGAGCACGGCCAGTGGACCGTCGAGAATCTGCACACCATTCCCCCGCAGCCGATCGACACCGAGGGGCTGGACGTGTCGCCTCTCTTCGCACAGGTGCTCGAGGACATCTCCTCGTTCTCCGAAGGCGGTGACTTCGGTTACAACATCGACGTCATGGTCAGCGACGCCTTCAACGAGGCGATGTACGACGGCATGCAGGGCGTCATGACCGGACAATCCACGCCGGAGGACGTCGCCGCCGATCTGCAGGCCGCAGTTCGGGCAGAAGTTCGAGTCGCTGGAGTGCAGCGCCCCGCAGCGTGCGCAGGATGTGATGCCCGGCTCGCGCAGCTCGTGGATCGGCCGTCGGTCGTCGAGCACCCGCTCGAGTGCGCGCAGCTCCTGGTCGACGGCCGCCAGCGCGCTGATCTTCGCCTCGAGGAGGTCCGGTCGCTCGCGGCCGAAGCGGCGCATGTCGAAGATGAGCCCGCCGATGTCGCGGAACGCGAGCTCGCGCGCGCGGCGCAGGAAGCGCAGCCGGCGGCGCAGTTTGCCGCGGTCGCGGAAGCTCGTGCTCTGCGCGCCGACGCCGTCGGCCGATTCCTGGACGATGACCTGCGTCTGCTGGTCGTCCGCGGCGGGCACGGCCGCCGCGGCGCCGGCCGCAGCGGCTCCGCCGCCGGCGCGGCTCGCGGCCTTGCCCCAGGGCAGCCGCTGGCTCCCCGACCGTCTGCGAAAGAGGCCGGACGGAAGTCGGCTGAGCAGGCCGGCGCGGCTACGGCGAGCTGAGCCGGAGGCGCGGCGGCGGAAGATGCGCTGCATCGGTCCGGTCATTGAGAGGGGCACCGCGTGACGACGTGGCCGGCGCCTCGGCGGGCGAGTATAGAACAGCTTCTTCTCAGACTTGTCACAGACGCGCGTAGATCCGGCACGCGATCCGGCGCAGCATCCGGGCGGCACACCACACCCTGGGAGGCCGCACATGCCGTATCGCACGATGGGCTGGATCCACGCAAACCTCGCCCGGATCGCGCACGGGCAGTCCGGGCAGGGCACGGTCGAGTACGTCGGGCTCATGCTCCTGCTCGCAGGGCTGCTGACGGGTGTCGTCATCGCCGCGAAGGGGATGAAGGACGGCGGCGGGCTGGCGACGGAGATCGCCAAGAAGCTCAAGGACACGATCCAGTCGATCGGGGTCAAGAAGTAGGCGCGGCGGGGCACAGCGGGCGCCTCTGCGAACATGGCGCCCGTGCCCTCTGCGCCTCAGCGCGCCGCCCCGATCGGCGTATTCGACTCCGGTGTCGGCGGCCTGACGGTCCTGCACGAGCTGCTCGTCGAGCTGCCGCAGGAGGACTTCCTGTATCTCGGCGACTCGGCGCGCTTTCCCTACGGCGACCGGACGCCGGACGAGCTGCGCGCCTTCAGCCGGCAGATCGCCGACGCGCTGCTCGAGCGCGGCGCGAAGCTCATCGTCGTGGCGTGCAACTCGGCGACGTCGAGCGCGCTGGCCGACGTCACGGCGCATGTCGCAGACGAAGGCTGGGGCGTCGACGTCATCGGCGTCGTCGGGCCGGAGTCCAACCTCGCCGTCGCGCTGACGCGCAACGGACGCATCGGCGTGCTCGCGACGTCGGCGACGATTGCCAGCGGCGCCTACGAGCGCGCTGTGCTCGCCGCGGACGGGCTCGTCCGCCTGACGAGCGTCGCCTGTCCGCAGCTCGCGCGGATCTCGCAGGACGGCGCGCCGATCACGGAGGGCGACGTCGCGCTCGCCCGCGAGTACTGCGCGCCGCTGCGCGTCGCGCAGGTCGACACCGCCATCCTCGGCTGCACGCACTATCCGTTCGTGCGCTCGCTGCTGCAGCGCCTGCTCGGCCCGCAGGTGACGCTCATCACCTCGGGCACCGCGATCGCGCGGCGCGTCCAGCACGCACTCGACGCGCGCGACCTCGCGACGCCGCACACCGGCGAGGGGCGCTACAGCTTCCTGTGCACCGGCGACGCCGGGGCCTTCGCCACGGTCGGCTCGCGCTTCCTGCAGCTGCCGATGGGCGCAGTCGACCACATCCAGCTTCCGATCGAGGTACCCGCGTGACCACCACCGCTGCTCCCACCCGCTCCTATGGCCGCGCTCCCGACGACCTGCGCCCGACGAAGATCGATCCCGGCTTCGTCAAGCCTGCCGCTGGGTCGGCGCTCATCACGCAGGGCGAGACGCGCGTCATCTGCACGGCATCGGTGCAGGAGTCGGTGCCGCGCTGGATGGCCGGCCAGGGCCGCGGCTGGGTCACCGCCGAGTACGGGATGCTCCCGGCGTCGACCGGCGAGCGCAAGGCGCGCGACATCTCCAAGGGAAGGCTCGACGGGCGCAGCGTCGAGATCCAGCGCCTGATCGGCCGCTCGATCCGCGGCGTGATCGACTTCGGCGCGCTCGGCGAGCGCACGGTCTACCTCGACTGCGACGTGCTGACGGCGGACGGCGGCACGCGCTGCGCGTCGATCACCGGCGCCTTCGTCGCGCTGGACCTCGCGATCCGCCGGCTGCTGAAGGAAGAGAAGATCGAGCGCACCCCGCTGACCGGCAGCGTCGCCGCGATCTCCTGCGGGATCGTCGGCGGCGTCCCGCTGCTGGACCTCGACTACGCCGAGGACTCCACCGCCGAGGTGGACGCCAACGTCGTGATGACCGGCGAGGGCGGGCTGATCGAGGTCCAGGCGACCGCCGAGCGCACGCCGCTGTCGCGCGCGCACCTCGACGAGCTGCTCGCGCTCGCCGCCGGCGGCATCGAGCACCTGCGGGCCGTGCAGGCACAGGCAGTGATGTGAAGCTCGTCCTCGCGACGCGCAACGCGCACAAGCTGCGCGAGTTCGCGACGCTGCTGGCCGCGCACGAGATCCTCCCGCTGCCCGACGACGTGCAGCTGCCGCCGGAAACCGCCGAGACCTTCGCGGGCAACGCCCTGGGCAAGGCGCGCGCGGCGGCCGCGGCCACGGGCCTGCCGGCGATCGCCGACGACTCGGGCATCGAGGCCGCGGCGCTCGGCGGCGCCCCGGGGGTGCGCTCCGCCCGTTACGCCGGCGAGGACGCGACCGACGAGCAGAACCTCGCCAAGCTCCTGCGCGAAGCGCCCGCCGGGTCGCCGGTGACCTATGTCTGCGCGCTGGCCTACGTCGACGCGGCGGGCGACGAGCAGGTCGTCGAGGGACGCTGTACGGGCACGGTGACGCCGCAGCCGCGCGGCGCCGGCGGCTCCGCGAGCCCGAGGTCGGCGAGCGAGGCACCGGCGGCGAGCCGCAGCTGGGCCTTCACCAGGTCGACGCCGGTGACCTCCTCGGTCACGGTGTGCTCCACCTGGATCCGCGGGTTGGCCTC
>JAHWJM010000031.1 GCA_019348435.1 Actinomycetota bacterium | reverse complement strand
GTACGCCCTCAGCGCCCTGGCGCTGAGCGCGGGGTCCGCATCGGCCGAGCGGATCGCGGCCGGAATGGCGATCGACGCGGGAGGACTCATGCCCGACCTGGACCCCATCAACTCCTGGGTGCAGCACGTCGAGCAGGTCGACCCCGTCGAGCTGCTCGAGGTCCAGCTCTGCAACCAGACGGCGCCGTTCATCCTCGTCGGGCGGCTGCGCCCTGCGCTCGCCTCCTCCCCCGCGCGACGCACGTACATCGTCAACGTCTCGGCGATCGAAGGGCAGTTTTACCGCGGCTACAAGGGTCCCGGGCATCCGCACACGAACATGGCCAAGGCGGCGCTGAACATGCTCACCCGCACGAGCGCTCACGAGCTGCTGCGCGACGGCATCCTCATGACGAGCGTCGACACCGGCTGGATCACCGACGAGCGCCCGCACCCGACGAGGATGCGGCTCGCCGACGCGGGCTTTCATGCGCCGCTTGATCTTGTCGACGGCGCGGCGCGCGTCTACGACCCGATCGTCCGCGGCGAGGCGGGCGAGGACGTGTACGGCGTCTTCCTGAAGGACTACGAGCCCGCACCGTGGTGAGCACCGCGCAGGCTGCTCCCGCGCCCGCGCGAGATCGTTAGCGTCTGCGCCCGTGCCACCGCTCGCATCACTGCTCGTGAGCCTCGCGCTCGCGCTGCTGGCGGCGCCATCGGCGAGCGCGGCCGCCGAGGCAGGCGCCACGGGCGAGACGGCGTACACCGCCGCCGACGCGCGCGACGCCGCCGGGCCGCTCGACCTGACCGAGGTGACGCTTGGCCAGCGCGACGTGCGGATGACGCTGCGCGTCGTCAGCGCCGGCGGCTGGGATTCGCGCGACCTCGGCGCGGCCGCCGCGCGCGAGCTGTGCATCACGCTCGTCGATGGCCAGACCGCGGTCGCCCGCTCGCGCATCTGCGTCACGCGCCGCTCGCGCCGGACCGCGCTCGAACTCACGCCGCTGGACGCCCGCGGGACAGCCCTCGTACCGCGCGTCTTGGCGGCCGAGGTCTCGCGACCTGATCCCACGGTGCTCGAGGCGACGTTCCTGCCCGCGGCCGCCGGGCTGGCGATCGGGCCGTTCGGGTGGTACGCCGACAGCGCTTGGACCGATCCGGCGACCTGCCCCGCGACGTGCCGCGATCGCGCGCCGGAGAGCGGAGCGGTCACGGCCGGCGTCGTGCTGCTGGCCGTCGCCCCCTGCTTCGGCGCCGCCTCGCGCGATCCGAAGCGCGGCTGCGACAACCCCGCGCTGCGCGACAGCGTCGATCCGCCACCCGCTCGCGCGAAGGTCGTCTCCGGTTCCTTCTGCGACAGCGTCGAGCACGCGCGGCTGATCACGGCCTGCGGCTTCGGCACGATGCCGCAGGAGGCCGAGCGTACGTTCGCGCTCATCGGCGACAGCCACGCCGCGAACATGAAGAGCGCGCTCACGGTGCTCACCCTCGCCAAGCGCTGGCGCGGGGTATCGATCCTGCGCGCGGGCTGCCCCCTGACGCGGGGCAGTCCGATCCTTGCGAGCCCGCAGCGCTCGCGCCAGTGCCGCGACTGGAACCGCCAGGTCCTCGCCTGGCTGGCCGAGCACCGCGAGGTCCGCACCGTGTTCCTGTCGGCGCACGCTGGGGCGCGCGTGAAGCGCAAGAGCGGCCGCAGCGCCAGCCAGGCAGCCCAGCGCGGCTATCGCGCCGTCATCGGGGAGCTGCTGCGCATGCGTCGGCGCGTCGTCATCATCCGCGACAGCCCGCCCGCCACGAACGAGCTGGTGCGGTGCGTATCGCAGGCGATGGCGGCGAACCGGCGCGCGCAGACCACGTGCACCCGGCCGCGGTCGGCCGCCGTGCGTTTCGATCCGCTCGTAGCCGCGGGACGCTCGCTGCGCTCCTCGAGGGTGAAGCTGATCGACCTGACGCCCCATTTCTGCGACTCGCGGCGCTGCTTCACGGTCATCGGCGGCGCGCTCGTCCGCCACGACGCGACGCATCTGACGCAGGCGTTCGCCGCCAGCCTGGGTCCGTTCATCCTGCGTGCCCTGAACCGCTAGGCGGCTCGCGCGAGCGCGTGCCTCCGCGCCGCGGGGCGCGTCGCGGTCTCAGCGCGCTACGCGCGCCAGACGATGTCGTCGAGCGCGCGCAGGCTGAGCGTGACGCCCTCGCGCGCCGCGGTCTGGGTGCGTCGGCGCCAGTAGTCGAGCACCGACTGCGGGGGCGCTACCTCATAGGTCAGCTCGATGACCACCGGCCGGCCGGCGAGGCTCGGGTAGGTCGCGACCATCTGGCCCTCGCGCGCGTAGCGCAGGTACGTGCCGAGCTTGCGCTTGAGGCGGCCGCGCTCGGATCCGTCGGTGGGCCATGGCCCCGTCTGCACGATCGACAGCAGCGCGTTGCCGTCAGCGTCCTCGGCGATGACGTCGATCTTGTCGGGATCCTCGATGCCCGGCATACAGCGAGCGTACGGCATGGTGGCGATCGGTCGCGTCGTGCTCACCAGTCGAGCAACCGCCAAATGCCAGCGTGTCCTACGGCGCTCAGCGCAGACTGGACAACGGTCCAGTGGAGGCCGTCGAGCATCCGGTGACACTGCAGACATGCAGCCGCCGATCCCTGCCATCGCCGCCGTCGCCGCGCCGTTCGGGCGCGACATCGCCTCCGGGCTGCGCACGATGGAGCGCTCGATCGCGGCCGCGGCGGCGCAGGGCGCGGGGCTCGTCGTCTTTCCCGAGAGCGCGCTCGGCGGCTACCTGCGCGAGCCGATGCCCGGCGAGAGCGGCCCCGAGCTGCCGGTCGCGCTGGACCGCGAGGGGCCGCAGATCGCGGCGCTGATCGCGATGGCCGGTGACACCGTCGTCTGCGCGGGCTACACGGAGGCCGGAGCCGACGGCCGCCGCTACGCCTCGGCGATCTGCGTGAACGGCGACGGCGTGCTGGGCCACCACCGCAAGGTCCACCTTCCGCCCGGCGAGCGCTTCGCGTACACGCCGGGCGATCGCTTCGCGGCGTTCGACACGCCGGTCGGCCGGATCGGGATGCTCATCTGCTACGACAAGCTCTTTCCCGAGGCGGCGCGCGCCCTCGCGCTCGACGGCGCCGACATCATCGCTTCGATGGCGGCGTGGCCCGTCTGCCGACAGCGGCCCGCGCGGCGCATCGCGCAGGATCGCCAGACGCGCCACTTCAACCTCATCGACACCGCGCGCGCGGTCGAGAACCAGGTCGTGTGGGTCGCCTCCAACCAGACCGGCACGCTCGGGCCGGTGCGCTTCCTGGGCAACGCGAAGATCGTCGACCCCGATGGCATCGTGCTGGCGCGCACCGGCGGCTCACGCGGAATGGCGATCGCGCACGTCGATGCCGCCGCCGCGGTGCGCGAGTCGCGCATGGGCATCGACCACCTCGGCGACCGCCGGCCGGAGGCCTACGCAACGGCCGACGCCGCGCACTGCATTCCCGCGGCAGTCGGCGGCTTCGCGACGCCCGTCGCCGCTGCACCCGCCCTGGCACGTTAGGGTAGGGGTTTGAGATGTGCGGGATCGTCGCGGAGTACGGCACCACTGACTGCCAGGGCCTCAAGCGGATGCTCGACCGGCTCGTGCACCGCGGCCCCGACGACGCCGGCCAGGTCCGCGTCGGCGGGGCGTGGCTCGGCCACCGCCGGCTGTCGATAGTCGACGTCGACGGCGGCCATCAGCCGTTCTCCAACGCCTCAGGTGACGTCTGGCTCGTCGGCAACGGCGAGGTCTACAACCACGCCGAGGTCCGCGCGCGACTCACCGGCGAGCACACCTTCGTCACCGAGTCCGACAACGAGGTCGCGCTGCACCTGCTCGAGGAGCACGGCCCGCTCGGCCTGGGCGAGCTCAACGGCATGTTCGCGTTCGTGATGGCCGCCGCCGACGGGCGCTTCATCGCAGCCCGCGATCCCGTCGGGATCAAACCGCTGTACTGGGCGCAGCGCGGCGAGCGCACGCGCTTCGCGTCGGAGATGGCGGCCTTCGACGAGGAGTGGCAGCGGCTCGTGGAGCCGTTTCCGCCGGGCTGTGCGTGGACGCCGCAGGATGGGCTGATCCGCTTCGCGCGCGCCGTGCCCGAGGACCTGGAGTCGATGCCGGGCCCGACGACGCCTGGCGCCGCGGCCCCGCCCGACGTCCTGCGCGGCACGCGCGACGCGCTGAGCGGCGCCGTCGAGCGTCAGCTCATGGGTGACGTTGCCGTCGGCGTATTCCTCTCGGGCGGGCTGGACTCGAGCCTCGTCGCCGCGATCGCCGCCAGGATCCTCGCCGAGCGCGGCGAGCGCCTGCAGACCTTCGCCGTCGGCACCGACACCTCGCCCGACCTCGTCGCCGCCCGCCAGGTTGCCGAGCACATCGGCTCCGAGCACCGCGAGACGACGTACACCGCCGCCGACGCGCTGGCGGTCGTGCCGGTCGCCGTCCGCGCGATCGAGTCCTTCGACCCGGCGCTCGTGCGCAGCGCCGTGCCCAACTACCTGCTTTCGGAGTTCACAGCGCAGCACGTCAAGGTCGTCCTGACCGGCGAGGGCGCCGACGAGCTCTTCGCCGGCTATGAGTACCTGCGCGACTTCATCGACGCCGACACGCTGCACCGCGAGCTCGTGCGGACCGTCGAGAGCCTGCACAACCTCAACCTGCAGCGCTGCGACCGCGTGACGATGGCCCACGGCCTCGAGGCGCGGGTGCCGTTTCTCGACCGCGAGGTCATCGAGTGGGCGTTGCGCCTGCCGGCGGGATTCAAGCTCGCCGGTCCCGGCCAGCCCGAGAAACGCCTGCTGCGCGAGGCCTTCGACGGCTGGCTGCCGCACGAGCTGCTGTGGCGCGACAAGGCGGAGTTCGGCGACGGCAGCGGCGCGAAGGACGTCCTGACGGCAGCGATCGAGGAGGAGATCTCCGAGCTCGAGTTCGAGCTCGAGCGCGATCGCGTGACGCCGCCGCTGCGCACGCGCGAGGAGCTCGCCTACTACCGCATCTTCCGCGAGCACCTCGTCGGCGTGCGGCCAGAGCTCACGCTGAGCCGCTTCGCGACCGCCTGACGCAGGGCGCACGAGCGCCCGGCGCCACCGGGGCCAGGTCGGTCGCTCGCGGTTTGGACGCTGTGGCATGTCCTGCCGCCGGCTTGGCGGATAGAACCTTCGATAGTCAGATGACCGCGATTCGCCAGACACCCGCACCCGTTCTCCCGCCGCGCGCCCCGCACGCGATCATCGGCCTGAGCACGTCGGAGATGCGCGAGCCCACGCGCGTGTACCACGACCCCAACGGCGAGCCGCCCCAGCAGGAGCTCGCGCTCGGCCTCACCTATCCGCAGGCGATCCGCCGTGCGGGTGCCGTGCCGATCGTCATCCCGCCGCTGGACGTCGACAGCATCGAGCCGCTGCTCGACGGCCTCTGCGGCCTGTGCCTGTCCGGGGGCCCCGACCTGCACCCGTCGATCTACGGCGCTGCGCCGCATCCCAGGCTCGGGCCGACGGAGCCGCACCTCGACAGCTTCGAGATCGCGCTCGTGCGCGCTGCCGAGGCGCGGGAGATGCCGGTGCTGGCAATCTGCCGTGGTCTGCAGGTGCTCAACGTCGCCCGCGGCGGAACGCTCGTGCAGGACCTGGCCAGCGAGCGGCCGTCCGACGTCCGGCACCGCCAGGCGGAAGTCGGCTCGATCGCGACGCACGATGTGCAGCTGCAGGCGGGTAGCCTCGTCGCCGCCTGCCTCGGGGAGACCGAAGCCCGCGTGAACTCGTTTCATCACCAGGCGGTCGACCGGCTGGGCCACGGGCTGCGGGTCGTCGGCTGGGCCGAGGACGGGACCGTCGAGGCGATCGAGGCCAGCGACCGGCACTTCACGGTCGCCGTGCAGTGGCATGCGGAGAGCATGGTCCGCTCACCCGAGCAGGAGCGCCTGCTCGCGGCGTTCGCGCAGGCGGCCAGCGCCACCGCGGGGCCGGGGGTCGTGCGCGCCGCCTGAGCGTGAGCGCACCTCGTTAGGGCGACTGCGCCGACTTGAGCTCCTCGACGTCGGACGCGATGTCGTCGATGCGTTCGGAGAGCTCCTGCACCGCCTGCGTCGCGTCGGGCACGGGACGCTCGGCGAGCTCCTTGACGGTCCCCTCGAGCGCTTCCACGCGATCGGCCAGCTCCGCGTCGCCGGCGCCGTCGCCCCCGTCGCCGGAGCGCAGATCCTGCACCTGGCGGCTGATGCGATCGACGCGGTCGTCAAGCTCGGACACGCGCGAGTCGCTTGCCAGGCCGCTGCGCGAGCCGCTGCCGTCGTCGTCCTGGCTCATCAATGAGTAGATCGCGACGCCGAGCGCGGCGACCGCTATGACGCCGACGATCATGAGCCCCGTGCGCAGCGAGTTGAGGGTGTCCTCGAGGCGCAGCAGGATCGGATCGTGCCCCGAGACGCGCTCCTCGGCGACCGTCGTGCGCTGCGCCGGGCGCAGCGGCTCGGTCGGCCCGTCTGGTGGGGGATTGCTCATCCGCGAAAGTCTGCCCTGCGAGCGGCGTCGCAAACCAGATCGCGTCGCCGGGCTCGCTCGCGCATACTCGCGACCGCATGGCTGACCTCTACGCAGACCACGACACGCCGCAGGAGCGCATTCTCGTCCTCGGCGAGGGGCGCCTGGTCGACGTCGTGCGGCGCGTGCTCGACGACTGTGCCGCCGACGTCATCCACCTGCGCGCGCCCAACGACCGAGACATCCGCCGCGCGTTGACGCCCGACATCGACGCCGTCGTCGTGATCTCGCGCGACGACCGCCTATCGCTGCGGCTCGCGCTCGTCGTCGCGGGCGTGCGGCCCGGCGTGCGGCTGATCGTCACGATCTACAACCGCGATCTCGCCGCCCAGGTGCGCCGCGCGGTCGACAACGTACGGGTGACGTCGATGGCCGAGATCGTCGCGCCGGCGCTCGCCGGCCCCTGCCTGGGTGACGGTCTCGTCGCCGTGAGCCGCTCGCCTGAGCCCGGCGGGCCGCCGCGTGGGGTGCGCGCCGCCGAGGACGGTCCGCTGCTCGCGCCGCTGTCGCCCCGGGGCAGGCGCCTCGGCGACCGGGCCCGAGCGAACCTCGCGTCGCTGCTGCACCCCTACGAGCTCAGCGCGAAGACCCTCTTGGCCGGGCTGCTCGGGTTCGTGGCGATCCTGCTCACCGAAGCGATCGTCGTCGGGCTCGCGCTGCACGAGCCGCCGATGAAGGCGCTCTACCTGGCGACGCGGGTGATCGTCACGGTGGGTCCGAACGAGGCGATCGAACACGGTCCCGGCTGGCTGTTGCCCTTCTCGACGGTGACGATGCTCGCAGCGCTGGCGTTCACGGCGATCTTCACCGCCGGGCTGATCAACCGCCTCATGGCGCCGCGCCTTGTGGCGATCCTCGGTCGCCGCACGATGCCGCGGCGCGATCACGTCGTCGTCGTCGGCCTGGGCCAGGTCGGCCTGCGGTTGTGTCTCATGCTGCGCGAGCTCGGGGCCCCGGTCGTCGCCGTCGAGCGCGACCGGCAGGCCGACAACGTCGTGCGCGCCAAGCGCTACGGGATACCCGTCGTGATCGGCGCCGGCGGCAGCCGCGGGGTGCTGAGCCGCCTCTCCCTGCAGCGCGCCCGCGCGCTGGCGGCCGTCACCTCCGACGAGATCGAGAACATCTCCACGGCAGTCGCCGCGCTCTCCGTGCGCGAGGATCTGCCGACGCTCCTGCGCGCGGGCAGCGGCGACGTCATGGACGAGACGCGCGCGCTGTTCAGCATCGGGCGTCGTGCGCGACGTCTACCTCATCGGCGGCACGCTGGTTGCCGCCGCAGCGCTCGGGTCGGAAGCCACTGAGGCCTTCGCCTGCGACGACGAGATCTACATCACGCGGCTGGACGGCACGGTCGAGCCGTTCGCGGCCCACGTGCGGGCGATTCGCGTCAGCTGATCGCGACGACGCTGTGCACGGTCGGCAGGCACGCGACGACCGCCGACCAGGTCGCGCCGGCGTCGCCGGAGCCGAAGACGTGCCCGGACGTCGTGCCGAAGTACAGCTCGAGCTCGCGCCCCTCCCCCGTCCGCCCGAACGCATGGCGCAGGACGGTGAGGTAGGCATCCTCCTGGGGCAGCCCGTCGCCGAGCGCCGACCAGCTCTCGCCGGCATCGCGCGTGACGTAGACGCAGGCGCGCGCACCGGCCGTGACCCGGTCCATGTCGGCGTTGAGCGGGATGACGAAGGCGCTGTCGGGATCGGCGGGGTCGATCGCCATCGGAAAGCCGAAGTCCGATGGCAGTCCGTTCGCGATGTCCTTCCACGTCCGCCCGGCATCGTCGGAGCGGTACACGCCGCCGTGGAACTGCATGAAGAGCCGCTCGGGGCGCGCCGGCGCGCGCTCGATGGCGTGGATGCAGAGGTCGCTGGTCTCCGCGCGCGCCTCCTCGGGCACGTATCGGGCGACGATGCCGTCGTTGCCGCGTTGCCAGGACGCGCCGCCGTCCTCGGTCAGCCAGATGCCGGCGGCGGAGACCCCGACCGCGAGGCGGGCGGGGTCGCCCGGCCAGGGGACGATCGAGTGGATGCACAGCCCGCCGCCGCCGGGCTGCCAGTGCGGCCGGCTGGGCTCGTTCCACAGCGCCTCGTTGATCGTCCAGGACTCCCCGCCGTCGCGGCTCTCGAAGAGGACGCCCGGATCGCCGCCGGCGTAGAGCAGCCCCTCCTGCTCGCCCGCGACGATCGTCCACACGCGTGCCAGCGCGGCGTCGCCCCCCTCCGGCAGCGCCACCCCCTCGGCCTGCGTCCACTCTCCCCCCGGCTCGTCGGCGAAGAAGATCTTCGGCCCGTAGAAGGGCGATGTGACCGATGCGAGCAGCCGGCCGCTGTGCGGGTCGCGCATGGCGTACTCGACGGGATCGCCGCCGAACGCGCGCACCGGCGCCGAGAAGTCACCGCCCGGCTCGCCCTCGAAGGCGAACAGGCCCTTCTTCGTCGCAACGAGCAGCTCTGTCATCGGGCGCACGACCTTCCTCGTGATCGGATCATCCTCCTTGAGACCCGATGGCGCGGTCAAACTCATCGCCCCGGGGCGTCGTCGGCGCTTCGGTACGATCGCCCGCCGTCAGGCGACGATCGAAGGAGCGCAGGCATGACGATGGATGCCGGAACGCACTGGCTGTGGCCGACTCCGATCGGGCTGCACCGTTACGCCGAGGCCGCCACGCTCAACCCCCTGCTGGTCGACGCGTTCGCTCAGGGGCGGGCGGCGCAGGAGCGCCAGCGGGGCGTCGAGCCGGGGCCGTTCTTCGCCAGCGACGACGATCTGCTGCACCGGGTGAAGATCCCGGAGTGGCAGGACTTCGTCCGGTTCATCGTGTCGAGCCTCGGCGAGACCGTCAAGCAGGCCAACGCGGCAGCCTGGGGCGGGCAGGAGATGGAGCTGAAGGTCGGCATCGAGGGCATGTGGTTTCAGTGCAGCCGCGCCGGCGCGTTCCACGACGTGCACACGCACGGCAACTGCTCGTGGTCGTCGGCGTACATCGTCCAGATCGACGAGCCCGAGCAGCGCGTGAAGCATCCCGTCTACGGCGCGGCGAACGGCGTGACGCGGCTCTACGGACCGCCGGCCACCGCGCTGGGCGGCGCCTTCGTCGACGCCGGCAACGCCTACCTGCTGCCGCCGCACCTCGACATCGAGCCGCTTCCGGGACAGCTCGTGCTGTTTCCCTCGTGGCTTGCCCATCAGGCGCTGCCGTACGACGGAGACAAGGAGCGCGTCATCATCTCGTTCAACGCCAGCATCCATGCTGCACAGGGCGATCAGATGCACGACTACAGCGCGACCTGACGCGTCGCGGGCGCTCCGGGGGCGCGGCTGGTTTTCGCTCCGGGAAGCGGCCACGCGCAACTGGCGCTGGTGCGTCAAGGGCGGATGCGATCCGGCGCCGCGCCCGCCGGCGTCACAGCGCCGCGTGGTGAGCGCGCACCGAGGCCGCGTCTGCGCCCGTTGCGAGCGACGCGCGGCAGCCCTCTGCGATGAGTGCGGCCTGATGGGCCGGCTCGATGCAGCGGATCCCGGCCGACCGCGCTGCCTCATCGATGCGTGCGAGCAGCGTCAGCAGGCGGCGCGAGACCGCCGGATCCGATGCCGCGAAGACCCGGACCTGCTCGAAGCCGAGCCGCACGAGATCGTCGAGGTCGGGTGCGAGCGCGACGAGACGCACCACGCCGTGCTCGTCCGCACGCAGCCTCAAGACGTCGTCGCCGGTCGCAGACCGCACGAGCAGCGCCGTGAGCGCCTCCATCGCGTTCTGCGCGGTCGTCGGATCGTTGATCCCCGGCGAGAGGCCCTTCAGTGCGATGTCGGCGAGCTGGCGCACGGCGAAGGCCGGGTCCTGCACCGGCGTGCGCTGGCGACCGAGCACGAACGCGGCGCGGACCGTCGCGACGAGATCCTCGCGCCGGGCGTCGTCGGCGCACCACACGTCGGCGAGCAGGAGTCCCGGGGTGACGTACTCGCCGATCTGCACCCGCTGCACGACGACGGCGTCGCAGCCGGCGGCGGACGTCAGCAGGCGCGTCGCGTACACCGTCGAGACGTAGCCCTCTCGCTCGGCGCGCACCGGCCGGCCGCCGTTGCCGTCGCCGGTGCGCAGGAGCGCGCGCTCGGCCGCCGCGGCGTCGGGCGTCTCGCCGACGCCGGCGGGATACGGCGACTCGAGCGTCCGGCGTCCCGTCGTGCGGATGCCGTCGATGATCGACGAGGGCTGCAGCATGCTGACGATGTGGGCGATGAACGCGGCGAACATCGCGAACGACACGACGGCCAGCGCGACCGCGAGCGTGATCGAGAGGTTCGGCACCGAACCGCCCTCGTCGGCCGACCCCAGCCGGATGAGGACCGCGAGGCAGTAGATGAACGTCCCCAGAAAGCACGCGAGCGTCGCCTGGCTGAGGCGATCGGCGCGGAAGGTGCGCAGGACGCGCGGACTCAGCTGCGACGAGGCGAGCGTGAAGGCCACGACCGTGACCGAGAACGACAGCCCCGCGACCGAGACCGTCGCCGTCGCGACCGTCTCCAGCAACGAGCGTCCGACCTCGGGGTCGGCGAAGCCGAACACGGGCGCGTCGCCGAGGTCCAGAGCGGCGTCGACCGACGGCAGCACGAACCCCAGCACGAGCCCGAGGGCCATCGCGACACCCGTGAGAAAGCCGAAGCTCGACCGCACGGCCTCCCACGTGCTGATCGCGCGCTCGCGCAGCGACGCGCTGCCGCCGACATCAGCCACGGCGGTCATCCTGCGCCCGAAGCGGGCGTCGGGAGCAGCCGCTCCCACGGCTCCCCGGGCGCTGCAGCGCCGGCATCATGGGAGCGCGTCGACGTCCTGCGCCGAGATGTAGGGTGCGCCGAGATCGGTCGGCGCCCTGGCCAGTACCGGCCGGCCCTCGTCCTGCAACAGGGGGCGCAGCGCGTCGACCTGGAGGCGGTTGAGCCGGTATACGACGCCGGCGACCGTGACCTGCTCGCCGCGCTCGACCTCGCCCGTCAGGGCGCCCGGCTCGGGTTGCACGATGATCGCCCGCTCGTCGTCCTCGAGCAGGAAGCGCTCGGTGTCGAGCGGGACCGCTCGGGCCGTGACCTCGACCGCGGTGCGGTACCACCGCGGCGGCGTCCCGACGATCACGAGCAGCCCCGCGATGACGACGAAGGTGATCCGCACGGCTGCGGCGTGCCCCGGCGCGACGGGCGGCTCACGCTCCTCGTCATGCCGATGACATGCGCGGGGCCGCTCGAGCAGGTCGCTCGGGCGCCGCGCGATCCAGGGCGTGCGGATGGCGCGCACGATCGTCGACTTCAGTTCTCGTCCCTCTACAAGCCCGACCTCCGAGGAGCGATCGTGGATGGTCGGGGCGCGCGCGGTGCGATATCCGCACCCGGCGCGTCACGACCGGGCCCCCCGGCACTTCGCTCAGACGATGAAGGTGTTGTCCTCGGGAGAGGTGGAGGACCTCACGTCACCGAGCTCGAAGGCGTCGACGTCGCGCGCACGGCTGCGGACGCGCTCGGCGTCCTCGCTGCGCCCCGCGGCGTCGTAGGCATTCGCGAGGTTGCCGCGGGCCCCGGCCGCATCGGCATGCGCGGCGCCGAGCGTGCGCTCCAGATCGTCGAGCAGCGGCTCGAGGAGCTCGATCGCATCCTGGACGCGGTCGGCGTCCAGGTAGACGATGGCGAGGTTGTTGCGGGTCCGTAGCGTGTTGGCATGCTCCGCGCCGTGGATGCGGTCGAGATCGGCGATCAGCGCCTCGAGGACCCCGATCGCGTCCTCGGCGCGGCGGCCGTCCTGGTAGGCGGCGGCGAGGCTGACGCGCGCGGTGAGCGTGTCGGCATGGTCGGCGCCGAGGGATCGGGTCAGATCCGCGACCAGCGGTTCGAGCGTCGCGATCGCGCCGTCGCTTCGCCCCGCGCGTTGGTAGGCGTTGGCGAGGTTGGCGCGGCTTGCCAGCGCGTCGGGATGCTCGGCGCCCAGGATCCGCTCGAGGTCGGCGACGAGCGGCTCGAGGATGCCGATCGCGTCCTGCGTGCGCCCGGCCGCCCGGTGGGCGTT
>JAHWJM010000319.1 GCA_019348435.1 Actinomycetota bacterium | reverse complement strand
CCAAATCCGCACGGGCAGTCGAGGATCTCAGTGCCCGGCGCGACCTCGGCTGTGCCAGGCGCTGCTGCTTCCCAGACGCGCCGGCCGCGCGGCTGATCGATATCGCTCCCCGTGGACAGCTCGCTGCGCCTATGGGCGCAGCTGCCGGTCGTCGTCGGAAGCAGAAGTCGATGTCATGGCGTCCTGTCGTGTGTGCAATCCGCGCCCCCGCGCCGCTTGTCGGTCGGTGGCGCGATCGGGATACTCGCGCGCATGGAAGCGGCCGGTGGCGACGACCTGATCAAGGGCATCGGCGCGCTCGAGCGGGCGGACTGGGAGATGGCGCGCAGTGCATTCGAGCGCGTGCTCGAGGCAGGCGACGTTCCCGACGCGTACGAGGGCCTCGGCCTCGCGCGATGGTTCCTCGGCGATGTCGCCGCGGGCATCGCGGCGCGCGAGCGGGCGTTCGAGGGCTACGTGCGGGCGAGACGCTGTGACGACGCCGCGCGGATGGCGGTGTGGGTATCCCATCAGCACTTCGTCGGCGGCCGCGCATCGGCGGCGCGCGGCTGGCTGGCGCGGGCCGAGCGCGCGCTCGAGGACGCCGGCCCGTGCGCCGGGCGGGGTTGGGTCGCGGTCGAGCGCGCCCGCCATACGGCGAACGTCGAGGAGCAGGTCGCGCACGCGCGGCGCGCGATGGAGGTCGCGCGCGTACGGCTCGGACGACCTCGAGGTGTTCGCGCTCAGCCTGCTCGGGCGCGCCGAGGTGAGCGCCGGGCGCGCCGAGGCCGGGATGACGTTGCTCGAGGAGGCGATGGCCGCTGCGACCGCGGGCCGAGTGCGCAACGTGCACACGCTCGCCGAGGCCTACTGCAACCTCATCATGGCCTGCACGAACGCCGGCGACTGGGACCGTGCGACGGAGTGGTGCGAGATCGTCGAGGAGTTCGCGCGCACGCACGCGACCGCCCCGCTCTTCGGTGCCTGCCGGACGGTGCACGCCGACGTGCTGATGGCCACCGGACACTGGCCCGAGGCCGAGCAGGCGCTCGAGAGCGCGCTCGAGACACACCGGCGTTACGTCCCGCAGATGGGCGAGACGACCGCGGCCTCGATGGCCGAGCTGCGCGTCCGCCAGGGCCGCCTTGCGGAGGCCGCGCAGCTGCTCCACGGGCGCGAGGAGAGTCCGACCGCGCTGCGCGCGCTAGCGCTGTTGCGCATCGCCGAAGACCGCCCGCAGGTCGCGGCCGCGCTGCTGGGGCGCGGGCTGGAGGTCACCGAGGGCAACGCGATGCGCACGACGCAGCTGCTCGCGCCGCTCGTCGACGCGCGGCTGGCGTGCGGCGACGTCGATGGCGCGCGTGCCGCGAGCGCCGAACTCGCCGCTCTGGCGGAGGACTCGGGCATCCGCCTCGTCGCCGCGCGCGCCGACCTCGCCGCCGCGCGCGTCGCCCTCGCCGGCGACCTTCCCAGCGAGGCCGCCGGGCCGGCACGCCGCGCACTGGTGCGCTTCGGCGCGCTGGCGATGCCGCACGACGCCGCCGAGGCACGCCTCGAGCTGGCGCGCGCGCTGGCCGCCGACCAGCCTGAGCTCGCCGGCGACGAGGCGCGCACGGCCCTTGGCGTGTTCCGCGAGCTCGGCGCCGTCCGCTCGATCGATGCCGCGGCGGGCGTGCTGCGCGATCTCGGGGCCGCGATCGGCGCGCGTCCACGCGCCGCGGGCGAGCTGACCGCGCGCGAGCAGGAGGTCCTCGGCCTGATCGGGCTCGGGATGTCCAACGCGCGGATCGCCCGGACGCTCGTGATCAGCGAGCGAACCGCCGCGCACCACGTCAGCCACATCCTCTCCAAGCTCGGCGTGCACAACCGCGCCGAAGCCGCTGCCCTCGTCGCCCGCGGCGCGCCGGGCGCCGCCGCAAGATAGGCAACGGATAGGCATTCCTCCCGATGTGCGCGCCGCGCGCCGGGCGGATGCTGTTCCCCGCAAGTCACACCGACAAGGAGGACAGGATGAGCGTGGATGTTGCCGACAGCGAACTGAAGACCCGCCATCGCAAGATGTGGGCGGCCGGGGACTACCCCCTCATGGTCGAGACGTTCCTGCTGCCGCTGGGGCCGCGCCTGATCGACGCCTGCGCGATCACCCCGGCCACGCGGGTGCTCGACGTCGCCGCGGGCACCGGCAACGCCGCGATCCCGGCCGCCCAGCGCGGCGCGGTCGTGACCGCCAGCGACCTGACGCCCGAGCTCCTGGAGGCGGGGCGCCGGCGCGCCGAGGCTGCGGGACTCGACCTTGACTGGGTCGAGGCCGACGCCGAGCAGCTGCCCTTCGAGCGGGAGAGCTTCGACGTCGTCATCTCATCGATCGGCGTGATGTTCGCCCCGCACCACCAAGAGTCGGCCGACGAGCTCGTGCGCGTGTGCCGACCCGGCGGCACGATCGGCCTGATGAGCTGGACTCCCGAGGGCATGATCGGCGCGCTGTTCCGCACGATGAAGCCGTTCGCCCCAACCCCGCCGCCCGGCGCCCAGTCCCCGCCCCTGTGGGGCAGCGAGGAGCACCTCACCGGGCTCTTCGGCGGCCGCGTGGACTTCCACACGCTGGAGCGCGACGTGCTCGAGATCACCGCCTTCGAGCGCCCTCAGGACTGGGGCGAGCACTTCAAGGCCTACTACGGCCCGACCATCGCGGCGCGGGCGAACGCCGCCCGCGCGGGGTGCGAGGTCGAATTCGACACGGCTCTGGACAACTTCTGCGACGAGTGGAACCGCGGGACGCCCGAGCAGGCGCGCTTCGAGCAGGAGTACCTGCTGGCAGTGGGCGTGCGGGGCTGAGCGTCTGGCCGCTGCGGGCGGATAAGCGCCGCCGGCCCGGGCTGATGCCGGATTCAGCGCTCTCGCCGGCGGCGGCGCGGACCGCTCCGGCGACCGTGGCGTCGAAGTCGTTCATCCGCTCCACCAGCTCGCGCGTCGGCCGGGTGTCCAGGTCCACCGCGCCGTCATCGAGCTCTTTCAATCCGTCGGCGAGCCGCCGCGCTTTGGCGTGATCCTCGGCCAACCGATCGATGCCCGTTTCGAGCGCCACTCTGGCGGCCGCAGCGATGGTTCCGACCTGGCGCATCCCGCCGCCCAACCGCTTGCGGAGGATGCGGCCCTCGTCGATCACCGCCTGCGTCGAGCACACCATCGAGCCGATCGGCGCGCCGAGTCCCTTGGAGAAACAGAAGCTGACCGTGTCGGCGCATGCCGACCACTCCGCCGCAGGCACCCCGGTTGCAACCTGCGCGTTGAAGATCCGCGCCCCGTCGATGTAGAGCGGCACGCCGGCGTCGTCGCAGACCGCGCGCACGGCGTGCAGCGCGTCGAGGTCGGCCTGCAGCGCGTCGTCCACCGACTCCTCGGTGTCCGGGACGTGCACGCCGAGACGCCGGCCCAGCAGCGCCTTGACCGGGTGCACGAGGAAGGCGACGAGGTCCGCCAGGGCCACGTCGGCGGCCCGCGGCTCGAGCGGCGCGGGCAGGAACGGCGGCACCGGACGCCGCTCCCGCACCCCGGCGCGGGCACCCGCGAGTGCAGCCGTGTCGAAGCTGAAGGGCCTGTCCAGGAGGAAGTTCCGCCCGTCGAAGGGCTGGAGCGGGTGCCGGGTCAGCACGCCGTCGAGCCCGCCGACGGTGTCCCGTACGACGTCGAGCAGCTCGCCGAGCGGGACCGCAGGCGGACGCAGCGCACCGGTGACC
>JAHWJM010000318.1 GCA_019348435.1 Actinomycetota bacterium | reverse complement strand
CGGCCTCGAGGAACTCGAGGGTCAACGCGTAGTTGAGGATCTCCAGATCGGACTTGTTGTTGTCGACGGCAGCGGCCGCGGGCGGACCGTCCGCGGCGTCGTCGTCGCCGCAGGCGGCGAGGAAAACGGTGGCGGCGCTGACCGCGCCGGCCCCGCCGAGCATCTTGAAGAAGCGCTTGCGCGAAGACGGATCGTCTGCGAGCTCACGCATTGCTGAGTCGGTCACGAAAACGTGCCTCCGGACTCGAAGTTGACAGTTATGAGGCACTAGCGGCGCGCGCGACGCGGCAGATCACGCCCTGGCGCGTAGCCGCTATCTGTCAGAAGGCGGAAGATCGGCGCGAGCCGCTGCGAGCCCCGGGCTCGGACCGCCCCAGCTCGCTCACCGCCGGGCCGCCGGCGCTCGCGGTCACGGCGATTCCGCCTGGGCGCCCTCGCTGGCCCGTGCGGCGTGCAGCTTCATGAGCTCGCGCTGGACCGAGCGCGGCTCGTCGCCGGGCTCGCGCTTGCGCCAGGTGCCGTCGCGCCGGAGCTTCCACGCCCAGACGTTCGTCGCGAACGAGCGGTCGAGGGTGTCGAGCAGGTCGTCGCGCACCACGCGATCCTCGACCGGGGTGATGAGCTCCACGCGGGTGTCGAGGTTGCGCGGCATGAGGTCGGCGGAGCCGATCAGCACGTGCTTGTCGCCGTTGCGCTCGAAGCTGTAGATGCGGGAGTGCTCGAGGAAGCGCCCGAGCACGCTCGTGACGGTGATGTTTTCCGAGATGCCCTTCACGCCGGGGCGCAGGCAGCAGATGCCGCGCACGTTGAGCTGGACCTCGACGCCCGCCTGCGACGCGCGGTACAGCGCGCGGATGCAGCGCCGGTCGACGAGCGCGTTCAGCTTCATCCGGATCCGCGCCGACTCGCCGCGCTCGTGCGCCGCGACCGTGCGGTTGATCTCCTCGATGATCGCCTCGCGCATGCCGTGCGGCGCGATCAGCACCTTGCGGTTCTCCAGCGGCCGAGCGACGCCCGTGAGCGAGTTGAACATGTCGCCGACGTCGCTGCCGATCTCCTCGTCGCAGGTGAACAGCCCCAGATCGGTGTAGATGCGGGCGGTCTTAGCGTGGTAGTTGCCGGTGCCGATGTGGACGTAGTGGCGCACGCCGTCGCCCTCCCGGCGCACGACGAGGATGCACTTCGCGTGCGTCTTCAGGCCCGGGTAGCCGTAGACGACGTGCACGCCCGCCTGCTCGAGCGCGCGCGCCCAGCCGATGTTCGCGCGCTCGTCGAAGCGCGCCTTGAGCTCGACCATGCACACCGCCTGCTTGCCGCGCTCGGTCGCCCGGATGAGGGCGGGAAAGAGCGGCGAGTCGTCCGACGTGCGGTAGACGGTCATCTTGATCGCCAGCACGTCGGAGTCGGCGACCGCCTGCTCGACGAAGCGCTCGACGGAGGTCGCGAACGAGTCGTAGGGATGGTGCACGAGGATGTCCCCGCGGCGCATCTCGGCGAGGACGTCGGCATGCTCGGACTCCTTGCCCTGCAGGCGCGGCTGCGTGACCGGCGTCCACGGCGGGTCGCGCAGGTCGCTGAACCCGCGCACGCCGTAGATCTGCCACAGGTCGGCGAGCCCGAGCAGGCCGTCGACCTCATAGACCTGGCGCTCCTCGAGGTCGAGCGCCTCGCGCAGCTGCTCACGGACGCCGGGATCGAGGTTCGCGTCGACCTCGAGTCGCACCGCCTCGCCGAAGCGCCGCCGCCGCAGCTCCGCCTCGACGGCCTGCAGAAGGTCGTCGGCCTCGTCGGAGACCTCGAAGTCGGCATCGCGGATGACGCGGAAGAACCCGTGGGCGTTGATCTCCATCCCGGGAAAGAGCGTCTCGAGGTTGGCGGCAATGACCTCCTCGAGCGCGACGAACGTGTTCGGCGAGTCGTCGACCGCGACGAACCGGTCGAGCATCTCGGTCGGGACCTTCACCCGCGCGAACGTCTGCTCGCCCGTCTGCGGATCGCACACGAGCACGGCCAGAGAGAGCGACAGGCTCGAGATGTAGGGAAACGGGCGCCCCTGCCCGACGGCCAGCGGAGTCAGCACGGGAAAGATCTGGCGCCGGTAGCGCTTGCCGAGCGCCTTGCGCTGGGACTTGGAGAGCTCGCTGAGCGAGAGGATCCGCAGGCCCTCGTCCGACAGGGCGGGAAACAGCGTTCCGAGCACCATCTCCTCGAGTCGCTGCTGCTGGCCCACCACGCGCTCGCGGATGGCGTCGATCGTCTCCGACGGCGTCAGACCGTCAGGCCCCGGCTCCGTCAGGCCGGCGTCGATCTGATCGTGCACGCCGGCCACGCGGATCTGGAAGAACTCGTCGAGGTTGGAGCTCCAGATCGCGGCGAGCTTGACGCGCTCGAGCAGCGGCATCGTGTTGTCCTCGACGAGCTGCACGACGCGGTCGTTGAAGTCCATCCACGACAGCTCTCGCCCGAAGTACAGCGACTTGTCGTGCAGGTCCAGATCGGACGGCGGCGGCGGCGTGGGCGGCGGCTTGAACGACCGGATCGGGTCCTGCAGCGAGGTCTCGGTCTCGATGTGCGCCATAGCCGGACCAGACTATCCGCGCGCCGCCCCTGTGTAACAAGCCGGTGGAGTTCGGCTCAGCGAAGCCGGTGAAGTTCGGCTCAGCGCCGAAGCAGCGCGAGCTGCTCGAGCACGACGCCCTCGCGCAGGCCGCCGCCCGCGAACTGCAGCGGCGCGCCCAGCGCCCGGGAGGCGGCGTCCAGCAGCAGGATCCCCGCCGGCAGCAGCCGTGCGCGCTCGGCGTGCAGACCCAGTCGCAGCGCCACGTCCGCGGCGGGGCGGGCGACGAGGACCTGCAGCCCTTTCGCCAGCGACTCCGGATCGAGCGCGACGCCCATGAGGCGCTGCAGCGACGTCGCGCTGCCGCCGACGGCGTAGGCGACCGCCGGCTGCGGCGCTTCGACGGCGGCGAAGCGGTCGGCCAAGGCGGTCCGCACGCGCGCGAGCTGCCTGGGCGTCGGCGGATCGGAGAACGCTTCGCCGTGGGTGACGGTGGACGATCCGAGCGGTAGCGAGATCGACCACGTCGCCCCCTCCTGCCGCGTTCCCACCACGAGCTCGGTCGAGCCGCCGCCGACGTCGACGACGCCGAGCAGCCCGCCCGGGCACCGCGCGAGCATTCCGATCGCGCCCTGGAAGGCAAGGCGCGCCTCCTCGCGCGCGTCGAGGATCTCCAGCCGCGTCCCGCAGGCGGCGCCGATCGCGGTCGCGAGCACCGCCCTGTCCTCGGCGCCGCGCACGGCGGCGGTCGCGATCACGCGCAGCGACGCGACGCCGAGTTCGGCGGCGAGCCTGGCCTGGCGCGCGACGACCGCCGCGACCTCGGCGATCTTGTCCTGCCCGACGGTGCACGGCACCGCCCCCGCCGCGCCCAGCAGCGTGAACGCACGCTCCGAGACGACCTCGCGCAGCCGCCCGTCCACCGGCTCCGCGACGAGCAGCCGCGTGGTGTTCGAACCGATGTCGATGCAGGCACAGCGCGTCACGAAAGCCGCCGGATGCGATCTTGTCATGATTCTGCGCCGTGGATTGCGCCGCTCCCGCCATTCTCGTGCGCGACCTGCACAAGTCCTACGACAACGTGCGCGCAGTGCAGGGCATCGACTTCGAAGTCGCCCCCGGCGAGGTCTTCGGCCTGCTCGGCCCCAACGGCGCCGGCAAGACTACGACCGTCGAGGT
>JAHWJM010000317.1 GCA_019348435.1 Actinomycetota bacterium | reverse complement strand
ACTACCCCCATGGCCGACCAGCTCTACCAGATCCTCCGCGAGCGCGCCGCCCGCTGGCCCGACGCCGTCGCCCTCGGGAGCCAGCAGGGGCTGCTCTGGCGCACCCTCACCAGCCGCGAGCTGCTCGACCGTGTCGACCGCCTCGCCGACGAGCTGGCCGCCCTCGGCGTCGGCCCCGGTGACCGCGTCGTCGCCTGGCTCCCGAGCCACTGGCAGACCTCGGCCTACTTCTTCGCCATCTGGAAGCTCGGGGCCGTCCTCGTCCCCTTCGACCGCGAGATGAACCCCGACGCCGCCGCGCGCATCGTCGTCCAGTCCGAGCTCGTGGCCAACGAGCCCGGACCGGAGGAGACGGATGATCCGCGGGCGGCCGCGGCGCTCCGCGCGCCGCTCGTGGCCGAGCATCACGCGCACAGCGGGCTGCGGGCCAACCTGGTGCACAGGGCGCGGGCGAGCGGGCTGCAGATGGCGGCGGGCATGGACCACATCGTCGAGGGCCCCGAGGGCACGGTGACGGCGAGCGAGAGCGAGCCGGACCTGGCGAGCCAACCGACGCTGTCCCGGCTGGAGAATGCGGTGCGGGCGACCAGCTGCTATCGGCTGGCGCTCAGTCTGGCGCACCTGTACCGGCGCGAGCGCGAGCGGGTCGTCCCAGGTGGCGGTGACCGCGTGGTAGCACAGGACCAGTGAACGCATGCGCACGGCTGCGGCACTCTACGCCCGCACGCGCCGCGGCGCCCGGGCTGGGCCGGGGCCAGGCCGCGTCGTGTCCGGCGAGCGAGGCAGGACAGCAGGGCGCGCAGCAGCCCCCTTCCGTCGAAACCCGGCGCGCGCGGGGCGGGCTGCGAGGATCATCGCTGCCGTGGCACCTCCCCTGCCCCAGACCGACGCGCTCTCAGACGTCCGTCCCGACGGCGTCGCCGCACGGTACCGGCGAGCGCTGTCGGGCAACCGCCTGCTCGTCGCGGCGACCGTCGTCGCCGCCGTCGCGGCCCAGGTCCTGTCGCTGCTCGTCGCCACGCCGCGCTACGAGGCGACCGCGGAGCTGCTCGTGACGCCTGTCCCCGCCGACGCGGAGCGGTTCGTCGGGCTTCCGGTTCTCCGTCAGCTCGCGTACGACCCCACCCGCACGATGCGGACCGCGGCGACGCTCGTCCAGACGCGAGCGGCGGCGACCACGGTCGCGCGCGCGCTCGGGCCGCCCGCGACGCCGGAGCGGATCCTCGACGTCGTCTCGGTCGAGCCGGTCGGCCAGACCGACGTCCTGGGCGTCACAGCGGCCGCCGCGACGAAGCGCGACGCCGCCGAGCTCGCGAACCGCTTCGCGCAGGCGATCCTGATCGAGCGACAGCGCGCGCTGCGCCAGGCGGCACGCGCGCAGATCGCCCGCGTCGAGGCGCAGCTCGGCGGGGGCGCTGGCAGCTCCTCGGCATCAGGCGGGCTGCGGCGACGCCTCACGACGTTGAGCGCGGCCGCGGCCGGTGACGACCCGTCACTGTCGCTGGCCGAGTCCGCGCACCCGCCCGAGCATCCGGCCCGCCCGCCGGCGCTGTTCCTCCTGTTGCTCGCGGCGCTCGAGGGATTCGTGATCGGCTCGATCGCCGCCGTCGCGAGGCAGGCGCTGGTGGGCGCCGTCCGCGACGAGCGTGAGGCGACCGCGCTGTACCCGTTGCCCGTCCTGGCCCGCGTGCCCGTCGGCGGGCGGCGCCGGCGGCGCACGGGGACGGCTCCCGCGTGGTCGCGCAGCCGTGCTCGCGAGGATGCCTTTCGGACGCTGTTGGCGCAGCTGCACCGAGACGAGCGGGGACGCGTGCTGATGATCACGAGCGCGTGCGCCGGCGATGGAAGGACGACGTCGGCGATCGACCTGGCCGCCGCCATCGCCGAAACCGGTGACTCCGTGATCCTGCTCGACCTCGATCTGCGCAGGCCTGCCATCGGTCGCGCGCTCGGCCTGCGACCTGTCTCGCTGAAGACCCTCGCGCGCTCGGACTTCCAGCTCGGCGACGTCGCGCTCGCGCGGGTGCCGGGCCTCAGCTCGCTGTCGGTGCTCGCGACGCAGAGCGAGGAGGGCAGCGACGGATCGATCGACGCGGTCAGGCGGCGGCTGCCCGAGCTGATCGAGGCCGCCAGGGACAGCGCGGCCTGGGTCGTCGTCGACACCGGCCCGCTCTCCGACGGCGGCGACCGGCTGGGGATCCTGCCGGAGGCCGACGACGTCATCGTCGTGATCCGCCCCGGGACCACCGACCAGAGAAGCTTCGAGGTGCTGCGCGAACGGCTCGAGCGCAGCTGCGCCAGACGCCCCGCAGGACTCGTCGTGATCTCCGGCGAAGCGGGTTAGAGCGGCTCCTCGCAGGACGACCGGTGCGGACACGCGCCGGTACGCGTGCGCGAGCGCTGCCGAGGCCGTATCGCGACGCGTGCGCGAGCGGCGCGAGCGCCGGCGCTGGTGGCGACCACTAGGAGCGACCGACCGCCGAGTGGCTCGGCTGGTCGAGCCGAGGAGCACTGCTCTCCGCCGGCGACTGCGTCGCGAGGACGCTGTCACGCAGCTCCGCCGAGCGGCTGGATGCGAGCACGGCGATCGTCCGCACGAGGATCGTGAGGTCGAAGGCGAGCGACCGATGCCTGAGGTAGTACAGGTCGTGGCAGAGCTTCCATGCCGTCCCGGACTCAGAGCGCGCGTAGCCGCAGCGGATCTGCGCCCAGCCGGTGAGGCCCGGCTTGACGAGGTGGCGGCGAGAGTAGAACGCCAGCCGCGATTCGAGCCGCTCGACGAGCTGCGGCTGCTCGGGGCGCGGGCCGACCAGGCTCATCTCGCCGCGCAGGACGTTGTACAGCTGTGGCAACTCGTCGACGTGAAGCCTGCGCAGCACCTCGCCGACACGCGTGATGCGCGGATCGTCGGGCGAGCACCACCGCTGATCCTCGGGCTCGGCGCTGATGCGCATCGTCCGGAGCTTGTAGATGACGAAGGGCCGGCCGCGCTCGCCGATGCGCACCTGGCGGTAGAGCACGGGACCGCCGTCGCGCTTGATCAGCACCGCGCTGACGGCCAGGAGCGGGAGGCACACGAGCCCGATGACCGCGCCGGCGGCGACGTCGAACGCGCGCTTCGCCCGCGACTCCGCCGGCGGGAACCGGGGATGCATGAGGTACTGAAACCACGCCGAGTTGAGCTCCTCGAGCGGGATGTGGCCGAACGCGTCCTCATAGAACGAGGTCAGCTCGCAGGCCCGAACTGGCTCGGTGACGGCGAGCGCGAGGAGCTTGTCGAACACCTCGAGGCGCGGGACGCCGCGGCCGACGAGGACCAGGTCGATCTCGTGGCGGCGCACGAGCGACTCGAGCTGCGCCAGCGAACCGAGCGGGCGCGGCTGCGGGAACCCGGCGCCAGCCTCACCGTCGCCGGCGATCCAGCCGACAAGCGTGTAGCGGCTCGCGCCGTTGATCGCGAACTCCTGCTCGAGCGCCACCGCCGACTCCTGGTTGCCCAGCAGCGCAACCCGCGTCGGGCGTCGCGGCCTGCCTGCTCGCCAGACCAGGATGCCGGCGACGAGGGCGCAGGCGATGCCGTAGATCGCGGGGACGGCGGGGCCTGCCGCGAGGAGCACGGCGATCGCGGGCACGACCAGGAGGCAGAGCGGCACGAGCGCTCGCCGGCGCAGCGCCGGCGTTCTCGCGGCGGCGCCGACCGGCCGCCGACCGGCGGCGCCAGGCTTTCGGTCCCCGCCG
>JAHWJM010000316.1 GCA_019348435.1 Actinomycetota bacterium | reverse complement strand
CAGCCGCGATACGTGGTCGGACTGCGCGAGCTCAGTCGGGAGGACATCGCGCGGGTCGGCGGCAAGAACGCCTCGTTGGGCGAGATGCTCCGGGAGCTGACGGCGACCGGCATCAACGTGCCGCCGGGATTCGCGATCACCGTGGACGGCTATCGGGCGTTCCTGGAGGTCAACGCGCTCGAGGCCGAGGTGGCCCAGCGGCTGGACGAGCTGCGCGAGGGACGCGCCCCTCTGAGGGAGGTCGGCCGCGCGATCCGCGCCGCGCTGCAGGCCGCTGAGCTGCCCCAGCCGCTGCGCGAGGAGATCGCCCACGCGTACCGCGAGCTCGCCGCCGAGGCGGGTCGTGACGAACCCGACGTCGCCGTTCGCTCCAGCGCGACCGCCGAGGACCTGCCCGAGGCGAGCTTCGCCGGTCAGCAGGACACCTTCCTGAACGTGCGTGGGACCGAGGCGATCTTCGACGCGTGCCGGCGCTGCTTCGCGTCGCTGTTCACCGACCGGGCGATCACCTACCGCGAGCAGCACGGCTTCGACCACCTGCAGGTCAGCCTGTCGGTGGGGGTCCAGCAGATGGTGCGCTCCGACCTCGCCTGTGCCGGCGTCATGTTCTCGATCGACACCGAGACCGGCTTCCCGGGCATCGTGCTCATCGATGCCGCGCGGGGTCTCGGGGAGCTGCTCGTCGCGGGGGCCGTCGACCCCGACGAGCACCTCGTGTTCAAGCCGTTGCTCGACGAGCCGTCGCTGACGCCGATCATCGCGCGCAAGCTGGGCGGCAAGGAACAGAAGATGGTCTACGGCGAGGCAGAGCAGCCGACGCGCGTCGAGCAGACGAGCGAGGAGGAGCGCACCACCTACGCGCTCTGCGATCGCGAGATCCTGCAGCTCGCCCGCTGGGCCGTCGCGCTCGAACGGCACTACGGCGGCGCCGTCGACGTGGAGTGGGCGAAGGACGGCCTCAGCGGCGAGCTGTTCATCGTGCAGGCACGCCCGGAGACCGTGCACTCACGGCGCAAGGGTGCCGCTCTGAAGACCTACCGGCTCACGGGAGAGGGCCGCCGCCTGGCCACCGGCCTCGCCGTCGGCGACGCGATCGGCGTCGGACCGGCATGCCCGTTGCAGTCCGTCGACGAGGCGGAGCGCTTCGAGGACGGCGCGGTGCTTGTGACGCAGATGACCGATCCCGATTGGCTGCCGATCATGAAGCGCGCGGCGGCGATCGTCACCGAGCACGGCGGGCGAACGTCGCACGCCGCGATCGTCAGCCGCGAGCTCGGGCTGCCGGCCATCGTCGGCGCTCACGGCGTCACCGACGCCCTCGAAGAGGGGCAGACCGTCACCGTCTGCTGTGCGGAGGGCGAGGAGGGCTTCGTCTACGACGGCGCGCTGGATTTCGAGGTCGAGGACATCGACGTCAGCGACGTCGCAGACACCGAGACGCGCGTCATGCTCAACCTCGCCGATCCCGCCGTGGCGCTGCGCTGGTGGCAGCTGCCGGCCCAAGGTGTCGGGCTGGCACGGATGGAGTTCATCGTCGACAACCACGTCAAGATCCACCCGCTGGCCCTGGCGCGGTTCGACGAGCTGCACGACGACGAGGCCCGCGACACGATCACCGACCTCACGCGCGGCTATGACGACAAGCGCGAGTACTTCGTCGAGCGGCTGGCCGAGGGCATCGCCCGGATCGCCGCCTCCCGCCATCCGCATCCGGTCATCCTGCGCATGAGCGACTTCAAGACCAACGAGTACGCCCAGCTGATCGGCGGCCGGCAGTTCGAGCCCCACGAGGAGAACCCGATGCTCGGCTGGCGCGGAGCGAGCCGCTACTACAGCGAGGGCTACCGGCAGGGCTTCGCGCTGGAGTGCGCGGCCGTGCGCCGCGTGCGCGAGCAGATGGGGCTCAAGAACCTGGTCGTCATGATCCCGTTCTGTCGCACGCTCGAGGAGGCCGACCGGGTGCTGGAGGCGATGGCCGACAGCGGCCTCGTGCGCGGCGAGGACGGGCTCGAGGTGTACGTGATGGCCGAGATCCCCTCCAACGTCGTGCTCGCCGATGCGTTCGCCGAGCGCTTCGACGGCTTCTCGATCGGCTCCAACGACCTCACGCAGCTCGTGCTCGGCATCGACCGCGACAACGAGGCGCTCGCCGAGCAGTTCGACGAGAGCAACCCCGCCGTCCGGCGCATGATCGCCCAGCTCATCGAGAGCGCGCACGACCGCGATCGCAAGGTCGGACTCTGCGGGCAGAAGCCGAGCGACGACGCGACCTTCGCCCGTTTCCTGGTCGACGCGGGGATCGACTCGATCTCGGTCACGCCGGACAGCTTCATCGCCGTGAAGCACGAGATCGCGCGGGCGGAGCGGGAGCGCGCCGCGACGGCGTCGTAGCCGACGAGCGACGCGCTACTACACGCGGACGAGCACGGGCTGGGCGGGATGGAGATTCCGGCACCTCCCAGCCCGCAGCTATGCTCCATCCATGCAGGAGATGGTCATCTACGGTGTCAGCTTCGACATGGTCGGCAAGCAGCCGATCGTGCTGCTGAAGACCGTCGACAGCAACAAGTTCCTCCCGATCTGGATCGGCCACCCGGAGGCGGCGGCGATCCTCATGAAGCTCCAGGGAGCAAGCACACCGCGTCCGATGACGCACGATCTGCTCTGCGACATGCTCGGCGAGCTGGAGGTGCGCTGCACCCAGGTCGCGGTCACCGAGCTGCGCGACAACACGTTCTTCGCCTCGATCACGCTCGCGGTCGACGGCAAGGAGATGGAGATCGACTCGCGGCCCAGCGATGCCCTCGCCCTGGCGGTGCGCTCGGGCGCTCCGATCTTCGCCGCCGAGGATGTCATCGCGGAGTCGGCGATCGAGTTCGAGCACGACGTCGAGGACACCGAGGAGGTCGTCGAGAAGTTCAAGGACTTCCTCGACCAGGTCTCGCCGGAGGACTTCGCCGGCGAGGAGTAGGACGGACGCGACGCCTCCGGGCGCGCGGCCGAACGATCACAGGTGCGCGAGGCCGACGATCCGCTCGATGAGCTGATCGAAGCCCAGGCCCGCGGCATCGGCCGCCATCGGCAGCAGCGAGGTCTCGGTCATCCCGGGGATGGCGTTGGCCTCGAGCACCGTCAGCTCGCCGCTGTCCTCGCAGTACATGAGGTCCACGCGGGCGAAGCCGCGGCAGCCGAGGACGTCCCACACCTGCAGGGCGAGCTCCTGCGCGCATGCGGTGATCTGCTCCGGCAGGTCGGCCGGGCACACGAAGTCCGTGCGGCCGATCTCGTAGCGCGACTCGAAGTCATAGAAGTTCCCCTCGCGCGGAACCGCCTCGACGACCGGCAGCACCTCGCGATCGAGCACCGACACGGCGAGGTCGCGCCCGTCGACATGGCGCTCGAGCAGGACCTTGTCGCCATAGGAGAACGCGGCCACGAGCGCGCCCGGCACGTCCTTCGCCGAGGCCGCGAACTTGATCCCGAGCGCCGACCCCTGGCCGGCGGGCTTGACGACGATCGGAAACCCGAGGCGCTCCTCGATCGCCGGCAGCGCGTCGGCCGCGCCCAACTCCTTGAAGGCCGTCTCGTTGAAGGCGAAGAAGTCGGGGGTCGGGATCCTCGAGTCGAGCATGTGGTGCTTGGCGATGACCTTGTCGGCGCAGCGGATGCACGACGACACGCCGCTGCCCGTGTACGGGATGCCCAGCGCCTCGAGCAGCTCCTGGACGGTGCCGTCCTCGCCGTCAC
>JAHWJM010000315.1 GCA_019348435.1 Actinomycetota bacterium | reverse complement strand
ACAGGACTCGCGAACGTCGCGGCGAGCGTGATCCTCGACCTTCCCGATGCCGTGCAGCCCGCGCCGGAGGCCGTTCTGCGCGGGCTGTACGCGCTGACGGCGCAGCTCGCCGGCGCCCGTCCGCTGCTGCTCGCGATCGACGATGCTCACTGGGCCGACGAGGCGTCGCTTCGCTTCGTTGCCTACCTGGCGCTGCGGGTCGAGTCCCTGCCGGTCGCGCTGATCGTCGGTACGCGTCCCGCCGAGAACGCCGGCGTCGCGGCCGTGCTCGACGAGCTGCGCCGCGATCCCCGGACCGACGTGGTCGAGCCCGCGCCGTTTGACGTCCGCGGCGTCGAGCGTTTCCTGTGCGCCGCGCACAGCGGCGTCGAGCCTGAGTTCGCGGCCGCATGCCACGATGCCACCGGCGGCAACCCGTTCCTGCTCGGCGAGCTCGTGCGCGCGCTGCGCGCCGAGCGGGTCGGGTTCACGGCTGCCGATGCCGGGCGCGTGGCGGAGGTCACGCCGCCCACCGTGGCGCGATCGGTCCGCGCGACGCTCGACCGGCTGGGCACTCGCTGCGAGGCGCTCGCACGTGCCGTGGCCATCCTCGGCGACGACGTCGACGTCGATCTCGCCGCCGCGCTCGCGGATGTCCCCACGATGGAGGCGACATTCGCCGCGGGCGAGCTGAGCCGGGCCGGCCTGCTCGCCGACGCCACGCCGCTGCGGTTCTCCCACCCCCTGCTCGCGGCGGGCGCCCGTGCGACGCTGACCGCGTCGGAGCAGCTGGCAGCACACACGCGTGCCGCGGAACTGCTACGCGAGCGCGGCGTCGGGCCCGAGCGCGTGTCGCTGCAGCTCATGCACTCGGCGCCGGCCGGCGACCCGGCGGTCGTGGCCGACCTGTGTGCGGCGGCTCGTCGTGCGCGCGCTCGCGGGGCGCCGGCCACCGCTGCGGCGCTGCTCGATCGCGCGCTGGCGGAGCCGCCGGTCGCCGCCGCTCGCCCCGAGTTGCTTTTCGAGCTGGCCGGCGCGCAGGCGGCGCTCGGTCAGACGATCAGCGCCGCGGCGAACCTGCGAGAGGCCTACTCGGGCTCAGACGATCCGGTGCTGCGTGGCCATATCGTCCTCGCGCTGCTCGACGCGATCGGCGGCGACATGCGCGAGGTCTTCGCGCTGCACCCGCTGGTCCGCCAAGCGCGCGTCGACGTCGCCGCGCTGGACCACGAGCTCGGTCTGCGATTGTGGTGCGCCGAGGCGATCAGCGGATCGCCGCGCGACGTGCTCGAGCGCCACGCCGCGGCGCTGGAGCTTCCCGGCGACACGCTCGGGGAGGCGCTGGCGCTCGGCATCCTGATCGTGCCGCTCGTGTTCAGCGGGTGCACGGCCGAGCAACTCGACGACGTCGTCTCGCGCGTGTTTCGGCAGGCACAGCGGTTCGCAGAGGACTGCCCGGTCTCGCTCACGACAACGACGCTGCACCTCGGCCTGCTGCCGCTCGATCGCCTCGACGACGACTTGGCCGTCCTGGACGCCCACGTTGTCGTCGCCCAGCGACGCGGCTCGACCGCCGACATTGCGATCGCCTACGCGACCCGCGCCGCCATCCACCGCCGCGCCGGACGCCTGGGCGAGGCAGAGGCCGACGCGCGCACGGCGCTCGCCGCGGGCGGCGAGTCGGGCTGGGCGGGTGGCGGAGAGGGCTCGATCATCCCCCTCGTCGGCACGCTCGTCGACCAGGGCCGCCTCGACGAGGCCGAGCGCGAGCTCGCGGCGGCGTATCCCGAGGGGCGCGCGATCCCGAACCACCCGCACATGAACTTCCTCTTGCTCGAGCGTATGGACCTGCGGATCGGCCAGGGCCGCCTGGAGGAGGCGCTCGCCGATTGGACCGAAGCGCTGCGCCGGGCAGAGGCGTTCTTCGGGCTCGACGCCATCGTCGGGACCCCGTGGATGTGCTCCGCGGCCGGCCTGCACGCCGCACGGGGCGAGCGCGAGGCGGCGACAGCCCTCGTGGAGCGGGCGCTTGAGCTCGCACAGACGTGGGGCCTGCCCGGCCATCTCGGCCCCGTGCTCGCGGCGCGCGCACGGCTCGAGGAGCGCGACGCGGCGATCGCGACGCTGCGCGAGGCGGTCGACCTGCTGCGCGCATCGCCCGCGCGCCTGGAGGTCGCGCGCGCGCTCGTGTCCCTCGGCGGCGCGCTGCGCCGGCGCGGCGACCGCATCGCCAGTCGCGAGCCGCTGCGCGAGGGGTTCGAGCTCGCGGTCGAGTGCGGCGCGCACGGGCTCGCCGATACGGCTCGCGCCGAGCTGCGCGCGAGCGGCGTCCGGATCCGGCGCGAGGTGCCCGATGGCGTCGAGGGTCTGACGGCGAGCGAGCGCCGCGTCGCCGACCTGGCGGCCGACGGAGCCTCCAACGCACAGATCGCCCAGACCCTCTTCCTTACGGTCAAGACCGTGGAGATGCACCTCACGCGGGCCTATCGCAAGCTCGACATCGCCGGCCGCGCTGAGCTGGCGCGAACACTGGGGTCGGGGACAGGGTCATCCCCGTAGCGCCGGGGCAGGGTGGGCCCGGAGGATGCCGGGCATGACGATCACCCAGCCCAACACCACCACCGTCGCGCCGCCGCTCGGCACGTGGCAGATCGACCCGGTCCACTCGACGGTCGGCTTCGAGGTCCGCGACATGGCGCACCTGTTCGCGACCGTGCGGGGCCGCTTCACCGACTACGACGGCGTCCTCACCGTGACGCCGGACGGCCCTCGTGCTGTGGCGACGATCCGCGTCGCGAGCCTGACCACCGACCACGACGGGCGCGACGAGGACCTGCGCTCGTCGCAATACCTCGACGCCGCCGGCTCGCCGGAGATGCGCTTCGAGACCGAGCGCTTCGATGTCGCCCCGGACGGCGCGGTCCACGTCGCCGGCCGCCTCGAGCTCAAGGGCACGGCAAGCGACATCGAGCTCGATGGCCGCGTGCTCGGGACCGGCACCGACCACACCGGCACGGAGCGGCTCGCGATCGCGGTCGAGGGCGCGCTGCCGTTCGGCCCGATGCAGGTCCGGCTCGTCGTCGACGTCTCCGCCGTTCGCGGCTGAAAGGACATCATCATGCCGATCGGCATCTACTTCGAAGCGAAGAACCTGACCGCGGACACGTACGCGGCGATCAACGCGCGCCTGGGCGATCTGGACAACCCACCTGGGCGAACGTTCCACGCTTCGTTCCACATCGATGACCAGCTCCACGTCTTCGACGTGTGGGAGTCGAGCGACGCCTTCGACGCGTTCGGCGCGGTGCTGCTCCCGCTCCTGGCCGAGTACGGCGCCGCCATCGGCGGTGTCGCCTACCTGATCATCCGCGACGGGGCCGATGCTGAGGAGATCGTGATGGACACCCTCGTGACAGCCTGGCGACGGGTCGATCAGCTCCGCGACGACGCGGCGCTGCGGACCTGGCTGCTGCGGATCGCGACTCGGCACGCGCTATCCCGCCGGCGTCGGCGGCGTCCTACCCAACCGCTGGCGGAAGCCAGCTCCATGCCGGCGCATGCAAGTCGGACTCTGGACCGAGTGGTCATAGCCGAGGCGCTCGCGGAGTTGCCCCAGCGAATGCGGGCTGCGGTCGCGCTCCACCACGTCGCCGGCCTGAGCGTGCGTGAAACGGCTGAGGCGATGGGCACGAGTGAGAACACGGTCAAGTCACACCTGCGTGATGGCATGAAGCGCCTCCGGGCGGCGCTCGAGGTACCAGAACGAGCGCAG
>JAHWJM010000314.1 GCA_019348435.1 Actinomycetota bacterium | reverse complement strand
AGCATCCCCGCGGCGAGCCCGAGCGCCGCGACCAGCCGCAGCGTGTCGGCGGGCGACAGCACGAACATGAGCCATACGACGCCAAGCGCGCCGATGCCGGCGCCAACGAGATCGAAAGCGTAGACGCGCCCGATCTGTTCGCTGTGGCGCGAGAAAATCAGGCCGATCGCGCCGCCGCCGAAAAAGAACGGCAGGACGAGCCACGCGTAGCTGGCGAAAAGCCAGATGAGCTGGCGCGCGTCCCAGATGATCGCCAGCGGATTGAACGGCACGCGCATCGCCAGCGCGAAGCTGGCCACCGTGGTCACGCCGAACAGCGCCGAGCAGCCTGCGAAGACGGCGGTGAAGCGCGGCAGCAGCCGCGCCTGCATCAGCGCCAGCACCGTGCCGTCGCGCGAGGCGGCGTCTTCGCCGGTGACGTCGCGCGGGCGGAACACCTGGACGCCGGCGACCGAGAGGCCGGCGACGAACCAGGCGAGCCAGGGGATCATCCAGAGGAACAACTCGAAATACGTGAACCAGGGGTCGGGGGGGAGCTGCGTGGCGCCGACGCGCGTCACCTCGCTCCACCACGCGCCGGCGATGTGGGGGAAGCGGCCGAGGACGATGGCGTACCACGGGAGGCCGACGGCGAGCATCACCAGCAGCCCCGCGAGCAGCGCGGGCCAGTGGCGGCGACGACGCGGTCCATCCGCGTCTGCGGAGGCGTAGTGGGGCGTCACCGGCTCAGGGGAGTCGGGCGACGCGCTTGCAGGTGCGGGTTCGGTCGGCGCCGGGCCGGCGAGGCGGCGCCACAGGGCGAAGAGGAGGACGGCGACACCCGCCTGCGTCAAGCCCCACCAGATGCCCGTCGGCACGAGGTCGTAGAAGGAGCGTGCCTGTCCTTCCGGGATGTCGGCGAGCGACGGCAGGTACCACACCAAGCTGTCGTCACTGCCGAGGAGCCCGAGCGCGAGCGCCGCGTTGCGCTCGGCGAGCTCGAGGATCCGGCGCTTGTCGCCGCGCTCGGGCATGCGCACCTCGACGCGCGAGCCGCGCAGCTCGCTCAAGACCTCGGCAAGGACGTCGCACTCGACGACCTCGCGCTGGACGAGCACCTGCGGCGGCACGGCCATCGCGTCACCGTAGTACTGCAGCAGGAACTCCTCGGCCACCTCCGCGATCCCGTAGCCGGCCTCGTTGGAGAGATAGAACGACTGGCGGTCGGAGAGCACGCCGTCGCGGATCTGGAAGACCTGCGCGTTCGCGTCGGTGCCGTCGACGGCGACCGCCACGGCGTCGAGCGTGCCGACCGCCTCGTTGGCGACGCGCTGGCGCTCGAGCAGGCTGCGCACCGCCTTGAGGCGGTTGCGCTCGAGCGCCGCCTGTTCGAACTCCTGCTCGGCGGCGGCCGCCTTCATTCGGGTCTCGAGGTCGCGCTCGATCTGGCGGTAGCGGCCCGACAGGAACGCGATGACGCCGTCGATCGCCTCGCGGTACTCCTCCTTGGACTGGTACTCGACGCAGGGCGCGCCGCAGCGCTTGATGTAGAAGTCCAGGCACGGTGAGCCAGTGCGCCGTCCCGGCACCGTGCCGCTGCAGGAGCGAAAGGCAAACACCTTCTGCAGCAGGTCGAGCGTGCCGCGCACCTTCTTCGCATTGGAGTACGGGCCGAAGTACAGCCGGTCGCGCCGGTGACGCTCGCGCGTGAAGTAGACGCGCGGGTAGTCCTCGTCCATCGAGATCGCCAGAAACGGATAGGACTTGTCGTCGCGCAGGCGGATGTTGAAGCGCGGCTTGTACTGCTTGATGAACTGGTTTTCCGTCAACAGCGCCTCCGCTTCGGACGCCACGAGCAGGAAGTCGATCTGATGCGCCATGTCGACCATCTCGACGGCGCCGCGGGTCACACGGTTGGAGAAGTGACCGGCGACGCGCTTGCGGATCGACTTCGCCTTGCCGACGTAGATGACCTTGCCGTCGATATCGCGAAACAGGTAGACGCCCGGCCCGTCGGGCAGGCTGCGGCGCTGGGCGCTCATGCGCGTGGAGGCGTTCGTGGCGGGGGTCGCGACCATCGCTTCGAGCATAGATCGGCGCACCACTGCCACGGGACGCTGCAAAGCACTCCGGCGAGCGCCGGTGGCCACCTGGCGCGGCCGCCCGCGGTAGATGCTTGCGTGCGCAACTACTTTGCTATCGTTGGGGCACGCACCGCCCACGTCTTCGCAAAGGACGACCATGAACCTCGACGGCATTCACCACATCACGGCGATCACGGGCGACGCCCCGCGCAACGTCGACTTCTACACCCGCGTGCTCGGCCTGCGAATGACCGCGAAGACCGTCAACCAGGACGACCCGAGCGTCTATCACCTGTTCTACGGCGACGAGAACGCCCAGCCGGGCGCGGACCTGACGTTCTTCGAGTACCCCGGCGCGATCCCCGGCCGGCCGGGTGGCGGGATGGTCCACCGCATCGTCTGGCGCGTCGGTTCGGAGGCCTCGCTCGGCTTCTGGGAGCGGCGGCTGGTCGACGCGGGCGTCCGGGCGGAGCGGACCGGCGGCGCACTGCGCTTCGCCGACCCGGAGGGTCTCGCCCACGAGCTCGTCGTCTCGACGGCGATCGGGGGCGTGAACCCGGAGCGAGCGGTGGCGCGCGACCGCGGCCTGCGCGAGATCCATCGCGGGGCGTTGCTCGGCGAGCTCAGCCGCCTGCGCCGCACGATCGCGATCGCCGGCACCCACGGCAAGACGACGACGGCCTCGATGGCGGCGCACGCGCTCCTGGCGCTGGGCTGGGATCCGATGTACGCCATCGGAGGCGAGCTGCGCCGGCCGCCGGAACCTGGCCCGCGAGCCGCCGCACCCACCCGCACGAACGCCGCCGTCGGAACCGGCGAGTGGCTCGTCGTGGAGGCTGACGAGTCTGACCGCTCGTTCCTCGAGCTCGCGCCCGAGATCGCGGTCGTCACGAACATCGAGCTCGACCACCACACGACGTACGCGTCGCACGCCGAGCTCGAGCTGGCCTTCGGCAAGTTCCTGCGCCAGGGGCTGCGTTGCATCGTGGCCGATACGCCGCAGGCCGAGGCGTTCCTCGATCGTGTCGGGGTCGAGGAGGCGGCGTTCTTCGCCGCGTCGGAGATCGAGCTGCGCCCGGACGGCTCGCGCTTCGTCTGGGCGGGGCAGCCCGTCGCGCTCTCGGTGCCGGGCGCGCACAATGTCTCCAATGCCGCCGCCGCGTTGACCGCCTGCGTGATCGCCGGCGCGCGCCCGCGCGAGGTGGCCGGGACGCTCGCCGACTTCGCCGGCGCGGGACGGCGCTTCGAGCGGCTCGGCCCCGCCGTGCGCTCCGGCGCCCTCGTCGTCGACGACTACGCCCACCATCCGACCGAGCTGCGGGCCACGATCGCGGCGGCGCGGACGCTGGCGCCGGCCCGTGTCGTCGCCTGCTTCCAGCCGCACCTCTACTCGCGGACGAAGCAGCTTCAGCGCGAGTTCGGACGGGCCCTGGCGCTGGCAGACGCCGTCGTCGTCGTCGACATCTACCCCGCGCGCGAGGACGCCGCGGACTACCCGGGCGTGACCGGCTACCTCGTGGCCCGTGCCGCCGCCGAGGCGGCGCGCGGGCGGCCGGTGTACTGGCTGCCACGCATGGACGACGCCGCCGAGGCGCTGCGCGCGCTGCTGGGGGAGGGCGACGTCCTCATCACGCTCGGGGCCGGCGACGTCGACAGGCTGGCGGCGGCGCTCGTCTCGACGCCGTAGGCCGCTCGGCAC
>JAHWJM010000313.1 GCA_019348435.1 Actinomycetota bacterium | reverse complement strand
GCTGATGCCGTTCGGCATCTTCCGCCTGCGCACGCTCACGGGGGCGAACATCGTGGGCCTGCTCGTCGGCGCGGCGCTGTTTGCGATGTTCTTCTTCCTGTCGCGCTACATGCAGGAGGTGCTCGGCTACAGCGCCCTGAAGGCGGGGCTCTCCTACCTGCCGCTCGGCCTCACGATCATCGCCGCGGCCGGCATCGCCTCCGTGCTCGTGACGAAGCTCGGCTTCAGGCCGGTGTTGCTCGCCGGACTCGTGCTCGTCACGCTCGGCCTGTTGTGGTTCTCGCGGGTCCCTGTCGAGGGCGTCTACGTGACGGATCTCCTCGGGCCGATGCTGATCTGCGCCGTCGGGCTCGGACTGGCGTTCGTGCCGGTGACGATCGCCGCCGTGACCGGGGTGTCGCAGGACCAATCCGGCCTTGCCTCGGGGCTCATCAACACGTCACAGCAGATCGGCGGCGCGCTCGGCCTCGCGGTGCTCGGAACGATCGCCGCCGCGAAGGCGACCGATCTCGTCACGGCGGCGCAGGGCGCGCCCGCGGCGCTGCCGGGCGCGCTGACGGAGGGCTTTCAGCTCGCGTTCCTCGCCGGCGCGGGCTTCTCGATCCTCGGCATCATCGCGACGCTGGTACTCGTGCGCGCGGAGGACTCCAAAGCGATCGTAGGGGCCAATCCCGCCGAGCTGCCGGTGGGCTGAGGCGCGCCCGGGCATGGCGCCCGCGCGCGGCCGCTCAGGCGCGCCCGTCTTGCTCGTCGACGTCGAGCGCGTACTCGTGCTCGCCGAGCAGCACGACGAGCGGCTCGCCGGCGCGGCCGGCGATGCCCAGCGGGACTGCGGGCTCGCTTGTCTCGTAGTCGGCCGCGACGACGCTGGCGCCCGGCAGCAGCGCGGCGAGGTCGCGCACGACGCGGCCGAGCATCTCCAGCCCGCCGAGCACGCCGGCGACGCGGCCGGCGGCGGCGTCGACCTCGAAGGCCGGCAGGCGGCGCATGAGCGGAAGGTCTGGCAGCACGAGGTCGCTCGCGGCATCGTGGGCGATCTCGCGCACGCCCGCCGCGTCGCGCACGACGATCGCGCGTAGCCGCTCGCACTCGACGATCGCCGGGTGTGGGCCATCAAGCGCGATGCTCACGCGCAGCGCCCCGGTGCCGTGCAGCAGCTCGCGCGCGAGCGCGAGCGCGAGCAACTCGGGCTCGGCTGTGCTGTTGTCGTCTGCTGGCACGCGCGGCTACGCGGACTCGAGGCGCGCGTGCGTGAAGCGGTGCAGCGGCCCGGCGAGCCAACCGGCGTCGCCGTAGCGCTCGCGCAGCGCGGCGGGCACGGCGGCGTGGTCGTAGCCGATGCGGCGATGCTCGATCCTGCCGTCGTCGTGCAGCAGGGCGTAGGCGGCGCGATGGTCGCCGTCAAAGGGCATCCCGACGCTGCCGGGGTTGACGAGCTCGATCTGCCCGACGGAGGAGGTACGGGCGAACGGCAGGTGCGTGTGGCCGAAGATCAGCCGTCGGTCGGTGACGCCGTCGAGCAGCTCGGCCTCGTCGTCGGCGGGCTCGGGCATGAACGAGCGGACGTCGCTGACCGGCGAGCCGTGCCAGGCGCGCGTGCCGTCGCCGAGCGAAGCGCTCTGCGGCAGCGCGTTGAGCTCGTCGACGAGCTCGGCGCCCAGCGCCTCGCGCGCGGCGGCCGTCGCGGGGCGCACGGGCTCGGGTGCGGCGTCGGGATCAGCCGTCCAGCGCTCGCCGTTGCCGCGGATCCAGGTGGCCCGCTCAAGACCCTGCAGGCGGGCGACGGTGGCCTCGGGCCACGGCCCGAAGAGCGCGACGTCGCCGCCGACGAGGTACGTCTCGACACCCTGCTCGGCGGCGTCGGCGAGAACCGCATCGAGCGCCAGGAGGTTGCCGTGGACGTCGTAGATGAGCGCCTGCATGTCCGTAGTGTTACCCGCGGTGGATGATCTCGCCCTGACCGGTCCCACGCTGCGCGTGCGCATCCCGCGCGAGGAGGATGCCGCGGCGCTGTTTGAGCAGGCGTCCGATCCTGAGGTCACGCGCTGGTTCTCCTGGGGGCCCTACTCATCGGAGGCAGAGGCGCGCGCGTACCTTGCGCGCCTGCCGGCGCAGCGTACGCGCGGCGAGCACTTCGATCTCGTCGTCGAGCACCTCGAGGCCGGGCCGATCGGCATCACCGGGCTCGGCGAGCTGGCCGTCCGCGACCGCCGGGCCGTGATCGGCACCTGGCTCGGCCGACGCTGGTGGGGAACCGGGGCCAACCAGGAGGCCAAGGCGCTCATGTGCCACCTCGCCTTCGTGCTGCTGGGCCTCGATCGCCTGGGGGCGTACTCGAACGTCCACCATGAACGGTCGCAGCGCGCGCTCGAGAGCATCGGCTTTCGCCGCGAGGGCGTCCTGCGCGGCTATCACCGCCACGGCGACCGCACGCTGGACGTGGTGGTCTTCGCGCTGCTGCGTGGCGAATGGGAAGCCGGTCGGCTGTTCGCGCTCCCGGTGACGGTGAGCGGCACTGCGCCGCCGGCCTTCGTCGTGGGCGGGTGACGCCGCCGATCTCGCGGCTCCGGACGTCCGGGCGCGGCTACAGCGCGGTGAGCGGGTCGACGTTCGCGCCCCGCAGGCGCAGCTCGAAGTGCAGGTGCGGTCCGCTCGAGCGGCCGGTCGTGCCGACGGTGCCGATGAGCTGCCCGACGCCGACGGCCTGACCGCGGCGGACGGCGAGCGACGCGAGGTGCGCGTACACCGTGCGCAACCCGAAGCGATGGCCGATGACGATCATGTTGCCGAAGCCCGAGGGGTCGTAGCCGCTGAACACGACGGTGCCGAAGCCGGCCGCCGTGACGGGGGTGCCGACGGGGGCGGGGAAGTCGAGGCCGGCGTGAAACGCGCTGCCGCGCGGTGCCGAAGCCGGAGCCGCGCGCCGCGCGGACAGGGGCGCGCAGCGCGACCGGCGAGCGCGGCACCGGACGGCGCAGAGCCCGCAGCGTGGCCGATCCGGCAATGCCGTCGGCACGCAATCCCGCCCATGCCTGCATGCGCTGCAGCGCCGCAACCGAGCGCATCCCCAGCACGCCGTCCATCGGCCCGGACGGGAAGCCGTGGGTGGCGAGCTCGAACTGCAGCGCGGCGACGTCCCAGCCGACGTGCCCGCGGCGCATCGCGCGGCTGCCCAACGCAGGCCGCCCGAGCGTTCGAGCGCCCGGCGCGCACGGCGCCAGCGGTGGCCGGGCCGCGGATCCCGTCGACGTCGCCGAGGTAGTGCCCCGCCGCGCGCAGCGCGACCTGCAGCGCGGCGATATTCGGGTCGCCGCTCGTGTGCGCCGCAGCCGGCGCCGCGCTCAGGCTCAGCGCGAGCGCAGCCGCGCGGCAGGCCGAGATCGTCACCGCGCGCGATATGCTCGCCAACATGGTGCTCCACTCGGACACCTGGGACGCTTTGCTGTTCATCGATTCCGACATGGCGTTCCACCCCGACTTGGTGCTCAAGCTTGCGGCGGCTGACGCCGAAGTCGCCGCCGCCGCCTGCCCCCGCCGCCAGCTCGACCTCGTCCGCTTCGCCAATGCGAGCCGGGAGCACGGCAATATCGCGAAGGCGATCGCCCAGGCCTCCGATTTCACCGTGAACTTCAGCTGGAAGGAGACCGGCCCGGCCGAAATCCCGATCGAGAACGGCTTCGTCAAGGCCGCCGCCGTCGGCATGGCGATCGCGCTCATCGGAAAGAGCGCGCTCACTGCGCTCGTCCAGGCCAAGCTGGTCGAG
>JAHWJM010000312.1 GCA_019348435.1 Actinomycetota bacterium | reverse complement strand
GCTCGATCTCGCCACCGCCGGCGCCGTCCAGGACGCCCTCGTGACCGCCGAAGCCGGCGATGCGAGCGCGATCGTCGTCGATCTCTCCGGCCTGACGTTCATCGACTCGACGGGGATGCGCCTGCTCGTCGGCGCCGCGGCCCGCTCGGACGCCGACCGGCTGATGCTGCTCAAAGGTCCACCCGCCGTCCAACGCGTCTTCCAGCTCACCGCGCTCGAAGACCACCTGCCGTTCGCCGACTGACGCGGCGAGCCTCGTTCAGCGTACGTCCGGCGCCTGCCGGGTGAACGTCTCGGCGGTCTTGCGCAGCAGGTTCACCGCGTCCTCGGACTGGGCGAAGCGGCTTCCGAAGCGCTCCAGCACAGCGCGCTCGAGCTGCGTGATCGTGCGCGTGCCGTCCATCGCCTGCAGCACCCAGGCGACGAGCTCGCCTTCGAGCGTCGTCTTCGGGCCCACCTGCTCGCCGCGCCGGCCACGCATCGCGGAATCGGCGGGAAAGCCGCGCGACGAGGTCTGGTCGTAGGCGGCGACCGTTCTGCCGGCACGCCGCACGCCGGTGCGCCAGCGCCAGACCGTGCCGTCGGCGGCGGTCTCGATGCGGACCGAGATCTAGTCGCCTGGCAGCACACCGACGGGGTTCTGCAGCGGGAAGAACGCGTGCGCCCAGCTCGAGTTCGTCGAGGGAGGTTCGGTGCCCAGCTCGACCCCGGGCGACAGCCGGGAGCGAAACCAGCCGCAGGTGCGGGCAGTGGCGGATCGGCGAGAAGTCGAGGCCGTGGCGGTCCGCCGGCCGATCGTGCAGGCGCGCGTAGCAGCGGTCGACCTGGACGGGCGCGACGTGCAGGTCGACGGCCGCGGGAATGATGCGCGCGCCGGGCTTCAGAAAGCGGCGGCGAGAGGTCGCTCGTGGCGCGGCCGGCGATCGATACGAGGCGGCGTGCACGGCCGTCCGAGGCTCACCTCGCGCGGATGCTGCTCCCCAGCGAACGTCAGTCCCGCGCCACCAGGACCGCAGCGGTGTCCGCGGCGCGCCGGGCGTGCGCGCTGACCGACGCGCCGACCCCCAGGCGGCTGCCGACGTCGGCCGCTGAGGCCACGCGCAGCGAGAAGACGATCTCGGTTCTGCCGGCCGGGAGGCGGCCGAGCACGACGCCCTGCCGGGCGAGCCCCGGCTCGAGCGGGATGCCGCCCGAGCGCGTGTCGCTGGAGCGCTGGTACGCCGAGACGCCGACGAGCCCGAGCCCGCGGTCGAGCTCCACCCGCGCTCGTGCGCGTCGCGCGGCTTCGCCGTCGTTGCGGATGACCATCCGAAACCGCAGCAGCTGCCCGGGGCGAGCTCGCACCGTCTCCGCCCACTGATCGGTGGAGTGCGCGCGTGCCTGCAACTCGACGCGCAGCCGTGGATCGGGCACGTCGGTCGCTTCGGGCGTCACGGGGATCTCGGCGCTGGGGTCGTCATCGCCGCAGGCGCCGAGCGCCGTCGCGAGCGCCAGGACGAACACCAGCATCGCTGCGAGGCGTCTGGTCACGGAACCGTGTTGCCCCGCCACCGCACTCTCGAGGACCCGCTCGTCAGCAGGATGACGACGGCAGCTCCTCTGAGCCGCGCACTATGCGACCGCAGGCCGTTCTGCTGCGCGCCGTACCGCCGCCCGCCCGCCCGAGCGGGCGGCGTGCTTGCGATCAGCAGGTCCCGCCGCAGCCGCCGCCTCAGCAGCGGCCGACGGGCGAGCGGTCAGCGGTTGTGGACCTCGCCGCGCCAGGCGCCGGTCTCCACGCCACGCGACTCGATCAGCTCCTTGAAGCGCTCGAGGTCGCCCTCCACGCGGCGCTCCGGAGCGCCGATCGCATCGCCGATCTTCTCCTTGATGCCCTCGGGCACGAAGTCCATCTGCACCATGACGCGCGTCGTCTGGTCGTCGATCTTGTGGAAGGTCACCACGCCGGCGTTCTCCTTGCCGTCCGTGTTGCGCCACGCCACGCGCTCGTCGGGGATCTGCTCGGTGATCTCGGCGTCCCACTCGTGCTGGGACCCACCGAAGCTCGCAACCCAGTGCAGGTGCGTGTCGTCGATCTGACGCACCTCGTCGACGCCCTCCATGAACTGCGGGAAGTCCTCGAACTGCGTCCACTGGTTGTAGGCCGTGCTGACGGGGACGTTGACCTCGATGGACTTCTCGATCGTGCTCATTCGACTCCTTCGGGTTGCTCGTGATCGGTGCGCTCGTGTACCCGCTCACATCACGCCGAGACGCCGATCGCCGAGCGGCGAGGCGCTTGGCGCGCTGGCGAGACCGCGCCGCGCGGTCTCTCAGCGCCGTCGGTCGCCGGCGACGCGTGCCTCGATCGCGGCGCGGATCTGGCGCGCCACCGCGGGCATCTCGCGCTCGATGCCCCGGCCGTCGTGGCCCTGTAGGACCGCCAGGCGCATCGGCGAGGTGGCGACGACCGTCGACGTCCGCCGGCGAGCGTCGTCCAGCAACGCGATCTCGCCGAAGAAGTCGCCGGGCCGCCGTCGGCGGCCCCGAGGGCGAGCTGCGGGTCATGTCGCAGTACCTCTTCCGAGGGCTTCAACGCGCGGGGGCCGGCACGCTACGGCGACATGCTGCTGTCCACCGGCAGCGAGGAGATCGGCCACGTCGAGGTGCTCGCCACTGCTGTCGCGATGAACCTGGAAGGCGCGACGTCCGAGCTCGTCGACGAGGTCGCGACGAACCCGCTGATCGCAGCGCGCATGGGAGGCATCGAGCCGCGCCACTTCCTGTCGACCGGCGGGGGCGCCACACCGGCGGACGCCAACGGCGTTCCGTTCACCGCCGGCTATGTCGACACCGGCGGCAACCTGCGTGCCGACATGCGCGCGAACGTCGCCGCGGAGGCGATCGGCCGCACGCTGGCGACGCGCCTGTACGAGGCGACCGACGCCCCGGGCATGAAGGACATGTGGCGCTTCTTGATCGCGCGCGACACGATGCACCAGCAGAGTGGCTCGCGGTGCTCTAGGAGCTCTCCGATCCCGCCAACGCGCCCGGTGACTTCGAGAACGAGGGTGAGTTCTCCGACCTCGCCTACGGGTTCTTCAACCACACCGACGTGCCCCCGCCCGCCGACGCGGCATGAATCACCGGCCCGTCGCTGGACGGCAAGGGCCAGTTCCACAAGTCGATCCGCTGTCGACGTCCGCGCCGCGCCCGGACCTTCATGACGCGCCGCACGACATGCACCGCGGGCCGGAGGCGACGATGGCGGGCGAGGCCGACGGCCACGGCGGCGGCTCGCGCGCGCTGCTGTCGCAGATGCGCGACGCCGCCCAGGGGCTGATCGACGAGCCGCCCGGCGCGGTCGTCGTCACCGGCGGCGAGCGCATCTTCGCCGCCGGTGCGGAGATCTCCGAGTTCGGCGGCCCCGACGAGGCGCGGGAGATCGGCGGCCTGTTCCGCGACGCCCTCGGGGCCGTCGCCGCCATCCCGCGGTTCACCGTCGCCGCCATCCACCGCTTCGCCCTCGGCGGCGGGTGTGAGCTGGCCCTCGCCTGCCACCTGCGCGTCGCTTCGGAGAACGCCCGCTTCGGCCTTCCTGAAGTGAAGCTCGGCATCATCCCCGGCTACGGTGGGACGCTGCGGCTCCCGCGCATCGTGGGTAAGGGCCGCGCCCTCGAGCTGATCCTGACGGGAGAGATGATCGATGCGCAGGAGGCGCACCGCATCGGACTCGTGAATCGGGTGGTCCCTCAGGAGACACTTCTTGAGCGGACACGCGAGCTGCTCACCACCCTCCTGCGGAACGGT
>JAHWJM010000311.1 GCA_019348435.1 Actinomycetota bacterium | reverse complement strand
GAGATCCGCCCGTCCACGATGCCGGTGGCGGGGTTGTCGGCCGTGCCGCCCTGGTTCGCCGCGTCGAAGAGGAACCGGCCGCGCTTGAACGCCCCGACCAGGACGTCCGGCGTCAGTCGGCTGGAGCCGTCCAGCGGGTTCCTCAGGCTGAAGTCGGCGGTGGCGTCGATGAATTTGTTCGAGCCGAGCGTCCCATGCCCGGTCGCCGTGACGGCCAGGAAGCCGAGCGTGGCGGTGGCGTTGGCGTTGGCGGCGATCAGCGAGAAGCTGCCGCCCAAGTTCACGTCTTCCAGGAAGAACTGCGTGGCCTTGGACCGCTGCGTCGGCCCCTCGCCCGCGTCGAGGCCCAGCTCGGTGATCGCGCCGTTGTTGGCGCCGGAGGGCACGACGAGCTTGATCGTGTTGACGACGCCGTCCTTGCCGACCTTCTCGATCGCGTCGGCGATGACGTCGCCGATCTCGTCGTCGCCGGCGGAGATCGTCGCGACGCGGGCGATCTGGTCCTTGCCCGAGACGTCCTTGGCCTGCTTGGCGATGTTCGCGACGACGTCCTCGACGGCACGCTCGATGCCGCGCTTGAGCGCGAGCGGGTTGGCGCCGGCCGTCACGTTCTTCAGACCGCTGCGGACGATCTGCTGGGCGAGCACGGTCGCGGTCGTCGTGCCGTCGCCGGCCACGTCGTTGGTCGCCGTGGCAACCTCGCGGACGAGCTGCGCGCCCTGGTTCTGGAAGACGTCCTCGACCTCGATCTCGCGAGCGATCGTGACGCCGTCGTTCGTGATCGTGGGGGCACCGAACTTCTTGTCGAGGACGACGTAGCGGCCCTTGGGACCGAGCGTGACCTTGACCGCGTTGGCGACCGCGTCGACGCCGTTCTGCAGGGCGTTGCGGGCGTCGACGTCGTACAGCAGTTCCTTATGAGGCATAAGTTCTGGTTCTCCTTGCTTAGAGGATCTTGGCGAGGACGTCGGACTCGCGGAGCACGAGGAGCTCCTCGCCGTCGACCTTGATTTCAGTGCCGCCGTACTTCGAGTACAGGACCTCGTCGCCCTCGGCGACGTCGAGCGGGATGCGCTTGTCGCCGTCCTCGTCGAACTTGCCGTCGCCGACGGCTACGACCTTGCCCTTCTGCGGCTTTTCCTTCGCGGTGTCGGGGAGGACGAGGCCACTGGCGGTGGTCTCCTCTTCCTCGATCGCCCGCACGATGAGCCTGTCGCCAAGGGGCTTGAGCTTCATGTGTTGACCCTCCAAGAGCTTGAATGGCTTGGCACTCGCATACATAGAGTGCCAACGTGGTCCGCACTGTAGCGCAATTGGCAGTCTGCATGGAAGAGTGCCAAGGGGTCTTTATCGGGCGCTGAGGCACCCGGCGCGGCAGCGCGTCGAGCGCGGGCCGCGCGCTAGTTCTGGGCGCCGCCGATGCCGTGCATGCGCTCGGTCATCGACGGTGGGTTCTCGATGATCTGGCTGAAGCGCACCACGGTGACGGTGTCTTCGAGGGTGACGTCGCGACCGTAGATCTGCTCGAGGAAGTTCACCATCTCCTCCGTGCGGCGGAACTCCGGGTTGTCATGCTCGATGTCTCGCGGCGAGAGCTCCTTGACGCGCTTGACCTCGACGCTGTCGATGACCGCGAGGAAGACCTTCTCGCGCGGGGAGTGCTGGTAGCCGATCGTCACGAGCACCGCCTGGTTCTTGCGGTACTTGTGCGACTTGTCGCCGAGGCGGATCGTCGCGGTCTTGCGCCCGCGCTTGAGCTGGTCGGCGAAGATCGTCGAGTAGAAGTTCAGAACCTGCACAGGTCGGCAGACTACAGCCCGTCGGCCGGGCGGTCCTGCTCCAGACGCGCCAGCGCCTCGCGCACCATGTCGCGCTCGCCTGCGTACGTCAGCGCCTCGACGGCCTGCGTCGCCGGGATCCAGCGGGCGTGCTCGACCTCGTGGTCGTGATCGTCGACATCGCCGGAAACGTAGCGCAGCAGGAAGAACTCGACGACCTTGGCGATGCGCCGCCCGCCGCGCTGGTACCAGTAGCGGACCTCGCCGAGCGAGCTGACGACCTCGGCCTCGACGCCGGCCTCCTCGCGCACCTCGCGCAGCGCCGCCTGCACCGGCGACTCGCTGCCGTCCGGGTGGCCCTTGGGCAATGCGAGCACCTTCGAGCCGTCCGCCGAGCGGCGCGTCGGAACGATGACGACGATCTCGTGGGCGTCGTTGACGACCACGCCGCCGGCTGAGAACTCCGTGGCAGGCACTAGTACACGTAGCGCTCGAGCGCCGCCGGGTCGTGAACGGTCACGCGCCCGCGCCCCTGCGTCACGACATCGGCGCGCTCGAGCACCGCGAGGAACCGGCTGGCGGACTCGCGCGAGGATCCGGCCAGCTGGGCGATGTCGGCCTGCGTGATCGTGACGAGCACGTCGTGATCGCCGCCGCCCTCGGCCTGGGCCTGGGCGACGAGCTGCCCGAGGACGCCCGCCACGCGGCTCTGCACGGTCTGAAAGGACTGGCGCGAAATCCGCTCGTTGGCATCGCGCAGCCGCCGGCCGAGGGAGATGACGAGCTTCAGCGCGAGGCCCGAGTGGTCGCGCAGCAACCGGCGCATGTCCGTCCCGAGCACGGCGATCGCCTCGACGTCGTCGAGGGCTTCGACGGTCGCCGACCGGCGCTCGTCGTCGAACATCGCAAGCTCGCCGAAGATGTCGCCGGGGCCGAAGTGCGCAAGCGTCAGCGTGCGGCCGTCGCCGTGCTCGCGGATCGCCCGCGCATGGCCGCAGCGCACCACGTAGCACGTGTCGCTCTGGTCGCCTTCGCGGAAGATCACCTGCCCCGCGTCGAACGCGCGCGGCACCGTCACGGCCGCCACCTGGGCAAGCTCCTTGGCGCCGAGCGTCTCGAAGACGCGGACCTGCGCCAGCAGGTCGATCGCCTCTTGCTCGCGCGTCTGCATCGCGTGAGCAATAGCACACGAGCCGGGTGCCCGGGGAACGGCGGGGGGCGCGCGCGCCGGCGTCGCGCGGCGGTCTCGTCGCGCGGCTCAGGCCGGATCGAGCGCGCTCTCGCGGCGCCGGCGCCGGCTCACGCGGACGACGAGCGCCACGACCACCGCGAGCAGCCCCAGCGGCGCGAGCACCGCGAGGGCGACGAGTGCGGCGCCCGCCAGCACCTCGAGCACGCGCAGCGCGTCGCCCGCTGCGTCGCCGGGTGTCCAATCGCCCCCGGTTGCGCCGCCGTCGCGGCGTCCGAGGCGCGGACCGTGACGTCGACGCGCGACAGGTCCGCGCGTCGGCGCAGCGAGGATCGCTCGCGCTCGAGGCCGGCAATCCGGCGCGACACGGCGCGCAGCCGCGCCTTGAGGCGGTCGATCCGCTGCTCGGTCGTGGCGCGCTCCAGCGCGCGCAGCAGGCCGCGGCGCTCGGCGCGCGCGTCGGTCAGGCGCTCCTGCGCGGAGCGAAACGAGGCGGTGATGTCCTGCAGGCTCTCGCTGCGCTCGGTGACGTGACCGAGCCCTGAGAGCGCCGCGAGCGCGCGGTCCAGGCGCTCCGCGGGGATCCGCAGATCGAAGAACGCCTCGCTGCCGGCGGTGTCGCTCGCGCCGATCTGCGAGCTCGCGACGATGCCGTCGAAGCGCCCGACGGTCGCGATGACGGCGTCCGTCGTGCGCTCCAAGCCGTCGCCGGGGGTGCGCAGCGCGAGCACGGCGCTGCGCTCGACCTTGCGCACGCGAGCGGGCGCGACCGCGACCGTCGAGGGAGCGGGCTGGGCCGGGGCGCTCGACTGCGCGGCCGAGGGTTCGGGCGCCG
>JAHWJM010000310.1 GCA_019348435.1 Actinomycetota bacterium | reverse complement strand
GCCGACGTCGGCGAACCGCAAGCCGCAACCGGCGATGTGAAGGACGTCAACCCGACCTCGCTCCATACGGCCGCGGAGTCGGAGCCGCGGGTGCGCCCGGAGCACACGACAGCGGTCGCCTTCACCGAGGAGCGCATGCTCCGCCCGAGCAAGACAGTGCCGGCGCGCGGCTGGCGCAGCGTTGTGTATCGCGCAACTTTCGGTGCGCTCAACCCTGGCCCCGGCCCTGCCGAGCTCGCCGAGCGGGATCTCGCGGCGCGGGTCAAGGCACCGATCAACGGCTCACGGCGGATCGCGGTCATCTCGCGGAAGGGCGGTGTCGGCAAGACCACCATCTCGGGCACGCTGGCTCGCCATCTTGCCCGCACTGGCATGCCCGTGATCGCTCTCGACTGCGACACGAACCCGATGCTCGGCGTCTCGCTCGGCGTCGGCGCCGAGCAGACCGAATCGCTCTCGGCAGCGCGTCAGGCGATCGCGGCCGGCGAGGCGGAGCACGAGCCGACGATCGAAGGCATCGTGGAGCGCTTCGGCGCGGACGCTCCTGACGGCGTGCGGCTTGTCGTCGCCTCGCGACTGGACGCGATCAACCCCGGCTGCATGTGCTGCGGCGTCAACCCCTCCAAGCTCGTCCGTGAGCTCGAGCACGGCGAGCGGACCGTGATCTGCGACCTCGAGGCCGGTCTCGCGACGCTCGAGCAACTCAAGCCGGGGCAGGCCGACGTCGTGCTCGTCGTGGCCAACCCGACCGCGAAGTCGCTCGACGTCGCGCGTCGCGCGCTCGAGCTGGCGTCCGGGCTCGCCGAGGTCATCGTCCTCGCCAACCGCGTCCGCGACGAGGCGGACGTCGAGTTCGTGCGCGAGGCTCTCGGCGACCGCGAGCTGGTCGTCATCCCCGAGGATCCCGTCATCGCCGAGGCCGACCGCGAGGGCAGCGCAGCGATCGACGCAGATCCCGCCGCGCCTGGCGTCGCCGCGCTCGTGCGGCTCGCCGAGCGCCTCGCCGGCGCGCCCGTCGCGGCCTGAGAGCCCCGCAACGAGTAACGCGAAGCAGCGAGCTCGTCAGGCCGCCGCCGCGAGCGACGCGCGACGCCGGAGAGCGAGCGCCAGCAGCGCCAGCCCGGCGAGCCCGATCGCGATGCCGCCGTAGCGCAGGGCGTCCCGCACGCCGTCCGACAGCCGCATCGGGTCGCTGACGGCGACCGCGGCCGCGGCGAGATCCTGCTTCTGCGTCGCAGGGACGCCGGCACGCGTGTCCGTCCACACGCCGAGTGCCGCACGGTTGGTCGACAGCAGCGCCAGGCGGCTGCCCAGATCGGGCAGGCCCTCCTTCGCGCCGAACCCGATCCGCGAATCCGACGGGGCGCTCGTGAGCCGCACGGCCGGCGTGAACGTCTTGCCATGATCGAACGACGACTGCAGCGAAACGTGGTTGCGCAGGTTCTCGCGGTCCGCGCGGCGGTCGTAGTACACGACGTCGAGGCGGCCGTCGGGTGCGACTGAGAGCCTGGGTAGGTACTGTGCCGTGCCATCCCGCGGCGGCGTGTCGTTGACCCGCGTCGGGCCGCGCCAGGACGAGTCTCCCGGCGCCAGCGACCACAGCATCACGTCAGGGTCGCCGAGCTGCTTGCTGTGATACGCCGCGTAGACGCGACCGTCGCGGTCGACGGCCAGCGACGGGAACGAGGCGAGGAACACCACGAACCGCTCGATCGGGATCAGGCCCTTGCCCGCGACGGACTCGAGCCATGTCGCCCCGCCGTCGCGAGAACGCGCCAGCACGAGCGCCGACGGCCCTGGGTACGGCTCGCCGCCTCTCCCCTGGTGAGCGCCTTCGTAGTTGAGTCGGTCGCCCCCCAGATCTCGGTAGAGGACGTAGACGGTCCCGTCGTGGGCCACGACGGGAGTGGGCGAGACCGCGCGCTGGTGGGCCGGGCTGCTCACGCGCACGGGCGCGCTCCACGTCGCGCCGCCGTCGTCGGAGCGCGCGATCTGGATCGGATTTCCCGGCGCGGTGAACTTCAGCGTGCCCACGTCGTCGGCCTCGAGCCATGTTCGGTACAGACGGCCGGGGCGAACGGGGTCGGCGGCGAGGCGAACCTGGAAGTTGAGCCGGCCGCCCACCTTCAGCGGATCGGAGAGCGTTCGGCCGCCATCGGTGGACTTCGAGAGCCACGCCGCGTGCGGCACGTTCCCGCGCCCCTTCAGCGTGACGAAGGATAGGTACAGCGTGCCGTCGGCGGAGAACGCGACATCCGGGGCGTAGCACTTGCCGCCTTCGGCCTTCGGCGGCGCCGGGATCGCCGTCTGCGTCCACGTCGCCCCGCCGTCTGCGGAGACGTGCAGGGCACAGTCGAAGACCGGCGTGTCGATGCGGCTCGAGACGGCCAGATTGGCCGGTCGCACCGGATTGCGCACGAGGCTCGGCGAGTTGTGCGCGCTGATGTCGCCGGCGCGACGGGCCGACACGTTGACCGGCTGGTTCTGGCCGACCAGCCGGACCGTCGGCTCGTGATCGAAGGCGGCCGACAGCAGGATGGCGCCGATCCCCACGAGCAGCAGGGACGCTCCGAGCAACCCGGAAATCAACGAGCCCCGGAGCCATTGGCGGCCGGGGCTCGTTGCTTCCGAATCCGGAGGCGAGTGCTTACTCGCCTCCGTGGGCGCTTTCAGAGCCGCCATCTACCTCTTGTTCGTGGTCTTGCGACGCGCCGAGCCGGCGACGCGACGGCGTCCCATCGTGGTGACGATGAACCCGCCGGCGAGACCGGCGATTCCCACGGCCAGGATCGCCAGACCGGCGACGACACCGGAGCCGATGCCGCCGCTCTGACCGGCCGCGCTCGCCTCAGCGGCCGCCACCGGGGAGGTCGCCGCGGACTTCACGCCGCTCCACAGGTCGCCCGTGGCGCTGCGCGCCGGAGCGCTCGCGGTCACGGGAGCGGACGACTGCGTGCTCCTCGCCTTCGAGGTGCTCGCATTCGGACGCGCGGCCGGAAGCGAGGACGTGACCGGCTGGGTCGCCGCGACAGACGCAGCGGCCGGAGCGCTCGAACGGATCGACGTGCTACCCGACCGGACGGCCTGGCTGCTCTGCCTGCTCGACGCGCTGCCCGGCGTCTTCGCCGTGCCGCGAGTCGTACGGGTCGCGCCGCTCGTCCGCGCCTGCGCGGTCGAGCCCGCGGTGACCGAGCTCGTCGCCGGAGCGGGGGCGCCCGCCGACGCGGCCGCTGGCGGCGCGCTCGCCGGAGGGGACGCCGGGGCGGCTGCCGCACTGGGCGGAGGTGCCGCGGGCGGCACGGCCGGGGCAGCCGGCGCAGCGCCGGTCGGCGGCGGCGTTGCGGGCGGGGTCGGAGGTGCGGCAGGACTCGACGGTGTACCGAAGCCCGCCGGGGTACAGGCCCATGCCAGCCCCGCTCCCACGACAGCAACGCTGAGCACCGACAACACTGCCACGCAGATCATTCGCGCTTGTTTCTGCACGGGCCCCTCCTTACAAGACGTGGCTAGGTGACGTACACATGGTGTCTACCGCACCCCCGGACTCAATGCAAGCTAAATTTGCGTTTCGCAGGGGAGCTCATCCGACTCGTCCTCGGACCGTCGCCGACCGCGGCCCGAGGCGCCCGGAGACGTTGTCTCGAGCGGCGACGGAATAGTAGTTCGTCGACGAAGTCCCAGCCCGCGACGAAGCGCGTGCCGGCAAGGCCGGGCGCCCGGCGGTAGGGGGCGCGATTGCGATAGGCGACACCGTGTCGAGCACGGCGACGGTCGCGCCCGCGCCGCGCCCCACCGCCCACGCCGAGGGAATCTGTATGGC
>JAHWJM010000030.1 GCA_019348435.1 Actinomycetota bacterium | reverse complement strand
GGTCACGCACCCCAGGCTAGCCGGGGCAGGCGGAGCCCTCCTGGCGCTCCCGCGTCCCTGCGGGGGGCGACCACTAGGATGCCCGGATGCCTCTCGTCCCCTCAGTCGTTCAGCGCAGCGCGCGCGGCGAACGCGAGTACGACATCTACTCGCGCCTGCTCAACGAGCGCATCATCTTCCTCGGCACGCCGATCAACGATCAGGTCGCGAACCTCATCGTCGCCCAGTTGCTGCACCTGGAGTCCGAGGATCCCGAGAAGGACATCTCGCTGTACATCAACTCGCCCGGCGGCTCGATCTACGCAGGGCTCGCGATCTACGACACGATGAACTTCGTCAAGCCCGACATCCAGACGATGTGCATGGGCGTCGCGATGTCGATGGGGTCGCTGCTGCTGACCGCGGGCGCGAACGGCAAGCGCTTCTCACTGCCCAACAGCCGGGTGCTCATCCACCAGCCCTCGGCCGGCTTCGAGGGGCAGTCGACCGACATCGAGATCCACGCTCGCGAGATCATCAAGACGCGCAAGCGGATGGACGAGATCTACGCCCTGCACACCGGCCAGCCCGAGGAGCAGGTCCGCGCCGACATGGAGCGCGATCGCTTCTTCAAGCCCGAGGAGGCCGTCGAGTACGGCCTCATCGACCGGGTGCTCGAGCAGCACTAGCGACGTCGGCGGAAGGCGCCGGCCTGCGGTGAGCGGGACGGCGAAGCCTCCCTCAGGAACCGGAGATTCCGTAGAGGGCGCCGTATTTCGCGCCCAGGTACTCGAGCATCGCCGCGGGATCCAGCGGGCCGCCGGTCGCCTGCTCGATGAGCTCGGGCGGTGACAGCAGCCGGCCGTGGCGGTGGACCTTCTCGCGCAGCCAGGTGCGCAGCGCGCCCAGCTCGCCGCGCGCGATCGCCTCCCCGAGCCCCGGGATGTCGCCTTCCGCGGCACGCCAGAGCTGAGCGGCGAGCACGTTGCCGATCGCGTATGTCGGAAAGTAGCCGATGATCCCCTCCGACCAGTGGACGTCCTGCAGGACGCCGTTGAGATCGTCGGGCACGTCGACGCCGAGGAACTGCTTCATCTTCGCCGCCCAGGCGGCCGGCAGGTCAGCCGTCGCGAGCGACCCCTCGACGAGCGCGAGCTCGAGCTCGTAGCGCAGGATGACGTGCAGCGAGTAGGTCACCTCGTCGGCCTCGACGCGGATCAGCGTCGGGCGCACGATGTTGATCGCGCGGACGAACGCGTCGAGGTCGACGTCGCGCAGCGTCAGCGGGAAGCGCTCGCGCATGCGCGGCAGCCAGTGCGTCCAGAACTCGCGGCTGCGGCCGACGAGGTTCTCCCACAGCCGGCTCTGGGACTCGTGCACCCCCAGCGAGACGCCGCTGCCGAGCGTCGTGCGCTCGAGCGCCGGGTCGACGCCGTGCTCGTAGAGGCCATGGCCGACCTCGTGCATGAGCGCGAACAGGCCGCTCAGGCTGTGCTCGTCGAAGCGCGACGTGACGCGGATGTCGGCGCGCCCTGGCGCGGCCGCGAACGGGTGGACGGCGTCGTCGAGGCGCCAGGCGCCGGCGTCGAAGCCCATCGATTGCGCGATCTCCAGGCCGACCTCGCGCTGTGCCGCGATCGGGAAGTCGCCGGCGAACGTCTGCCGCGCGGGCTGCAGCGCGATCTGCGACAGCAGCGGCACGAGCGCGGCGCGCAGGCGCTCGAAGAGCGTTGTGACCTGTGCGGCGGTGGTACCCGCCTCGTAGCGGTCCAGCAGCGGGTCGTAGGGATGCGCGGCTTCGGGAAAGCATTCGGCATACCGGCGCGCGAGCTCGATGTTGCGCCGCAGCGCGGGCTCGAACGTCGCGAAGTCGTTGTCCTCGCGCGCCTGCAGCCACGTCGCGTAGCCCTGCGAGCCGGCCAGCGACATCGCCGCCGTCAGCTCGGCCGGCACGCGCCGCGCAACATCGTGGTCGCGACGCGCCGCGCGGGCGATCAGCGGCTCGGTCGCCGCGGCGTCATCGAGCAGGGCGCCGAGCTCCGGTGCGACGAGGCGCTGGTGGTGCAGGCGGCTGATCGTCGCGAGCGCCTCGGCGCGCGCGGGCGCCCCGCCGGCCGGCATCATCACCTGCTGGTCCCAGGCCAGCATCTGTTCGACGTGGGTGAGGTCGACAAGCTCGCCGAGCCGCTCGCTCAGCCGCGGGTCAAGCCTGGATCCGTCGGAGCTAGGCAACGACATGCTCGATCGCACCGAGCGACTCGATCTCCACGCGGATGACGTCGCCCGAGGCGAGGAACCGGCGCGGGTCCATCGACATGCCGACGCCGCTCGGCGTGCCGGTGAGGATGAGGTCGCCGGGCTCCAGCGTGCAGGTCTCCGAGATGAAGTCGACGATCTGCTGCGGGCCGAAGACGAGGTCGCTCGTGGAGGAGTCCTGGCGCAGCTCGCCGTTGACGTGGGTCGTGATCTGCAGGTTCTGCGGGTCGGGCACCTCGTCGGCGGTCGTGATCCACGGCCCCCACGGGCAGAAGCCGTCGGCGCCCTTGGCGCGCGTCCACTGCGGCTCGCGGCGCTGCAGGTCCCGCGCGCTGACGTCGTTGGCGACCGCATAGCCGGCGATCTTGCCGCCCTCGCCGATGACGACCGCCAGCTCGCCCTCGTAGTCGAGGCGCTTGACGACGTCCGGGCACGTCACGATCCCGTTGGGCGGGGCGCTCGAGCTCGGCAGCTTCATGAAGACGATCGGGAACTCCGGCAGCTCCTGGCCCTGCTCGGCGGCATGGGCGGCGTAGTTCAGGCCGATTCCGAAGATCGCACGCGGCCTCGGCACCGGCGCCAGCAGCGTCACGTCCGCCACGGGATAGGCGTCGCCGAGCGCCGGGGCGAGATCGCTGGTGCGCAGCCGCTCGAGGACGGTCTCGCGCTTCATGACGAACGAGATGACCTCATCGTCGCGGATCTGGCCGGCGCGCGGCGTGTCCGAAGCAGGCGGCAGGAAGGTCGTCAGGCGCATCCGCGCAGGTTAGGGATCGCCCTGCCGAAGGGGCGGCGAGCCTCGCCCGCCGTGACGAGGCCGGGCGCGGGCGCTACCGTCGTTCGACGATGGATGCCGTCGTCTGCCTCGTCACGACGCCGCCCGACCAGGCGCGCCCGATCGCCGACGCCCTCGTGACCCGCGAGCTCGTGGCCTGCGTGAACATCGTCGCCCGGGTGCAGTCCGTCTACCGCTGGAGGGGCGCGGTCGAGCACGACGACGAGGCGCTGCTCGTGATCAAGACCACCCGCGCGGCGATCCCGGCGCTCGGTGCGGCGCTCGGCGAGCTTCATCCCTACGAGACCTTCGAGCTCGTCGCGCTCGACGTTGCCGACGGCTCGGCCGACTACCTGGCCTGGATCGCCGCATCGGTGGCGCTGCCGGAGGGCTGAGCACCGCGGCCGCGGCCGGTGTATGGCGCGTGGCCTCACCGGCCCGGCCGGATATGCTGCGCTGCGCATGCTCGCCGCCGTCATCGCCGCCAACGAGGCCGCCGAACGCGGGATCTGGACCGACACGTTCGGTCTGCTCTTCACGTACGGGATCCTTGTGCCCGCCATCGTCACGGGCCTCATCATCGTCGCGATCGTCTCGGGCCGGGGCGACAAGAAGGTCGACGACGAGATCCGCGCCCGCTGGTTGCGCCGGCGCCCGCCCGGCAGCTCCTGATCGACCGCCGTCAGGAGCGCGACCGATCGCCTAGTCTCGCGTTGCACCAGGGATGCTCCGTCGCCTCCTTCCAGCCGCGCTGCTTGTCGTCGTCGCCTGCGCGGTCGCGCTGGCGGTCGTCCTGAGCGGCGAGGATCCCGTCGACCCGACGCCGCGCAGCGCCACGGCGGCCGCCCTCGCGCAGACCGGCGCCGGCCCCGGCGGCAGCGCGATCGTCACCCTGCGCGACTGGCGCTACCGGGCCGATCCCGCCAACCACGGCCGCGACCGCGGGTGGGCGCGAGGAGACTGGCGCGGCCGCCCGGTACAGGTGCCCTACTCCCCCAACGCCGGCGCCTACAGCGGCGCCGCCGGGCAGCGCGCGTACGACGGCTCCGTCGGCTGGTTCGCGCGCGAGATCGAGGTGCCGGTCGCGGGCCGCTACGCGCTGCGCTTCGAGTCCGCGCACCACCGGGCGACGGTGTTCGTCGACGGCGAGGAGGTGCGCGAGCACGTCGGCGCCTACGAGCCGTTCAGCGCGCGCCTGGACCTCGGGCGCGGCCGCCACACCGTCGCGGTACGCGTCGACTGGCGCGGCCCGCGACGCCAGGCCGACAGCGGCTGGGCGCGGGGGTGGTTCAACTACGGCGGCCTGAACCGGCCGGTGACGCTCATGCGCCTCGGCGGCAGCGAGCTCGGGGCGCTGACGGTCGCCACGCGGCTGGAGGCGGGCGGCCGACGCGCGCGGGTGACGATCGGCGTGCGCGTCCGCAACCGCGGCCGCTCGCGGACGCTGAACGTGCGCGGCGTCCTCTCCCGCGGCGGGCGCACGGTCGACACGCTGGAGCTCGGCCCCGCGGGGGTGAGCGGCGGCACCTCGCGCGCGCTCACGGCGTCGGTCACGATCGACGATCCGCAGCTCTGGTCGCCGGGGCAGGCCCGCCTCTACGACCTGCGCATCGTCGTCCCCGGCGAGGCGACGCTGATGCGCCGGATCGGTCTGCGCGAGCTCGGCTGGGACGACGGCGCCCTGCAGCTCAACGGCCAGCCGCTCGTGCTGCGCGGCGTCGCGTTGCCGCCCGACGCGCGCGGTCATGGCGACGCCCTCACCCCCGACGACGAGGAGCGGATCGTCGCGGGGCTGCGGGCGGCGAACGCCAACGCCACCCGCTCGCAGATGCCCCTCTCCGACAGCATGCTCGCGCGCCTCGACGCCGCCGGAATCCTGCTGTGGCAGGAGGTCGGGCCGTGGGAGCCCGGCGGGCGCTGGCGCGCCCGCACCCCCGAGCAGATCGCCGCCGCACGCGACCGCGCGCTACGCGTCGCCGCGGCCGGGCAGGCGCCCCCCGCGGTCCTCGCCTGGACGCTGACCAACGAGATCGCCGGCAACGGCCCGCCGGCGCAGCAGGAATACATCCGCCGGACGGCGTCGCGCCTGCGCGAGCTCGATCCGACCAGACCCGTCGCGGCCGACCTGTGGGGCCGCGTGCTGCCCAACCGGCCCGGGGTACTGGCCGACCTCGACGCGATCGGGATGACCGACTACGTCGGCTGGTACGAGGGGCTGGAGCGCGACGCCGCCGGCCAGGCCGCGATGACGCGCGAACGCCTCGCACGGCTGCGCGACCTGTATCCCGACAAGCCGCTGGTCATCACGGAGCTCGGCGCCGCCGGCAGCGCGCGCGTCGCGGGCGCGGCGTTCGGCGGCCTGCAGTTCCAGGCCGCGCTGCTGGCGCGGCGCCTGCGCGAACTGCGCGACGAGCCGGCCCTGAGCGGGACGATCGTCTGGAACCTGCGCGACTACGCGCTGCGGCCGGACTTCCGCGGCGGCTCGGTGCTCGATCTGCGGCCCGGGCTGACGCTCACGCCAGGGCTGAACGAAAAGGGGCTCTACGACTTCGCCGGCAAGCCGAAGCCGGCGCTCGCCGCCGTGCGCGAGGCGTTCGGCGGCGAGTAGGAAGCACGTTACGCCTGCGGGGACGTCTCCGGCGCGGCATAGTTCGAATCGGCGTGCAGCGAGCCGCCGCTCGGGGAGAAGACGGTCGTGATGCCCTCGTCCCACTTGATCTCGTAGCGCGGGTTGGGGTCGCCGCGCAGCACCCGCACGACGACGCCGTGGCGCCCCGGCCGCATCGGTTGGCGTGCGGTGCGCCGGCGGCGGCCGGACTTCTCTGCATAGACGCGGTCTCCAACCTCGAACGCCATCTGGTCACCTCCTGCATCAAGAGCGGGTGATGCGCAGCGCGGCGAACCCCGCCGTCGCGCGCGTGCAGCGCGGCAATGGTAGTCGCAGCGACCGGCGTTGCGCAGGCGTTTGGCCGGGAGAGGCTTCCCGCCCTCACCGTTGCGGATCGATCCCGCCGAAGGCGCGCTGCGCCAGCGCCGAGCCGCTGCGCGCCCGCTCGAGGAAGCCGTACGTACCGAGCTCGCGCAGCTCGCGGGCGGCGCGCGCGACGGCGTCGATCGCCGCGAAGGCGAAGGCACCACCGATCGAGACGCGCTTGACGCCTGCCGTCGCGAGCTCGCTCACCGGGGGCGCCCCGGGATACGCGAGCACGTTGACCGGCCGGCCCACCTCCGCGACGACGCGCCGGATGTCCTCGATCCGCGTCAGGCCCGGCGCGTAGAGCACGTCCGCGCCGGCCTCGCCGTAGGCGCGCAGCCGGGCGATCGTGTCGTCGAGGTCGTCGCGGCCGTGAAGGTGGTTCTCGGCCCGGGCGGTCAGGACGAGGTGCACCCGCCCGGCGTGCGCGGCCTCGGCGGCGGCGGCGATCCTCTGCACCGAGTCGTCGAAGTCGTAGATCGGCGCGGCGCCGTCGCCGGTGTGATCCTCGATCGAGCACCCGACGAGACCCGCCTCGATCGCCAGTCGCACCGTTTCGGCGACCGCGGCCGGGTCGTCGGCGAAGCCGTTCTCGAGGTCGGCCGACAGCGGTAGGTCGGTCGCCGCGGCCACCGCACACGCGTGCGCGAGCGCCTCGTCGCGCGTGACCGCCCCGTCGAGGCGCCCGAGCGTCGCCGCGAAGCCGCTGCTCGTCGTCGCCAGCGCCTGGCAGCCCAGCGAGACGAGCAGCTTCGCCGAGCCGCCGTCCCACGGGTTCGGCAGCAGGAGCGGCTGCGTGCCCGCGTGCAGCTGGGCGAACCAGCGCGCAAGATCGGCTTGATAGGACATCGCCGGATGATCGCGCGTGGTGGCACCGGTGCACGCAATCGCGCGACCAGCGCCTCTGAGCTTAAGCTTTCACCGCGCGCGCAAATCGGGCAGCATGCAGACGATGTCCCCTTGGCGAAAGTTCACGACGAGCGTCGACACGATCACCCGCTTCGGCGAGCTGGCCGACCACATCGGCGATCCCGCGGAGGCAGCGAAGGCGTGGACCGACGCCGGCTTCGACGACGAGCGGGCGGCGAAGTGGCTGGAGGCGCGCTGCTTCGATCCCGAGGCGGCGCGCGAGCTCGACGACCTGCGCGTGACGCCGGCGCAGGCGGGCACGCGCACGCGCGACGGCAAGCGCGACTACATCGACACGATCGCGTTCAAGGTCGCCAGCGGCGACCTGTCGCCGCGACAGGGCGCCGCGCGCGCGTCGTCGAGCCGATGAGCCCCGCGGCCCCGACACCCGAGGGCTGGCCGGACCCCAACGAGCGCACCTGCGACGACTGCGGCCACGTCTGGTTCGCGGGCGAGCGGCGCCACGAGTACGCCGATGCCGACGCGCAACGTCCCGAGGATTGCGACGTGCTGTGCGTGCTCTGCCGCCGCCAGCGCGAGCGGCCGCGCTCCTCCGAGCGCTGGGCCGGCTTCTAGCGATCCACGGCTCGGTAGCCGGCGGCGGCGTACTGCCGCCGGTGCGCGATCCGACGCCGGCGCCGAGGCCGATCTCACGATCATGACGCGCCGAGTGCGGATATCGCGCGTTGCGCGGCACGACGCGTCAGGGCGTTTTCGTGAACGAGATCCGCCCAGGCCTGTTTCACTGGACCACCTTCCACGAAGGGATCCAGCAAGACGTCGACTCGTACTTCGTCGAGTCCTCAGCCGCGCTGATCGACCCCATGCTGCCAAGCGAGGGGCTCGAGTGGTTCGCCGGCCACCGAGAGCCCAGCCGCGTCCTTCTCACAGATCACCACCACTACCGCGACAGTGACCGGTTCTCGCAGGAGTTCGGCTGCACCGTCACGTCACACGAGACCGCGCTCGACCGCTTCGGGCCCGGCCAGAGGGTCGAGGGGTTCAGGTTCGGAAACGTCGTCGCGCCGGGGATCGTGGCACTTGAGGTCGGAGCTCTGTTTCCGGATGAGACGGCGTTCCATATCGCGGTCGGCGACGGCGCTCTTGCCCTGGGAGACGCCCTCGTCCGGTCAGCGGACGGATCACTTGTCGCCTTGGAGTACCTGATGGACGATCCCGAAGCGGTCACTCGGGCGCTGCGCGAATCGTTCCGGCGCCTCCTGGACGAAGACTTCGACAGCTTGCTGCTTGCGCACGGCGGCGCGCTGATCGGCGATGGGAAGGCCGCGCTGCGGGCATTCGCGGAGAGCTCGGATAGCTGATCCGGCCGTCTCCACGTGCTCGGCGACGAGTAGCCGTCTACAGCGCTTTGGAGTCCGACGATCCAGGCGGCGTCGCGTTGACTGCGTGGCGCCGCGAGGGATAGTCGGCTGACGGATGCGGCTTCGTGCGGCCACAGCGGTCAGCCTCCTGGTTCTCCTGGTTATCGCTGTCGGCTGTGGCGACGATTCGACAGACGGCGCGCTGCCTCCCGATCCTGACGCGCCTGCAACCACGTTGCTCGCGCGGGCGATCCTCCCAGCGACCGCCGAGCACGTCGGGCCGACGTCGGGGAAAGCGATCAGCGCCGACAACGGGGTGACGCCGCCCTTTGCCGACCAACCTGTCGCCGGATTCTCGGCAATCCTGGAGGCGGGTGGCGGCGAGTTCTGGGCGATGCCCGACAACGGCTACGGCGCGAAGGACAAGTCCGCGCACTTCCTGCTGCGCCTCTACCGCATCCGGCCGCGGTTTCGCACCGCGCGCGGCGGCGACGGAACGATCGACGTGCGCGACTTCGTGTCGCTGCGCGATCCCGACGGCCGTATCCCGTTCGCGCTCACGCGGCCCGACCGGCTGCTGACCGGCGCCGACCTCGATCCGGAGTCGGTGTTCCGCGCGAACGACGGCACCTTCTGGTTTGGCGATGAGTTCGGGCCGTTTCTGCTGCACACCGACGCGACCGGCAACGTCCTCGCCGCCCCGTTCGCGCTACGCGGCGCGCAGTCGCCGCAGAACCCGTCGCTCGCGACGCGCGACGGCTGGACGATCCCCGACAGCCGCGGCTTCGAGGCGATGGCGAGTTCGACCGACGGCACGCGCGCGTATCCGATGCTGGAGGGAGCTTGGCGCAACGACAGCGACCGGCACCGCCGCATCATCATGGAGTTCGACCTGCGCAAGGAGCGCTTCACCGGCCGCACCTGGTCCTACCGCACCGACGCCGACTTTCCCGACGCCTTGATCGGCGACATGACGTCGCTGGGCGATCAGCGCTTCGTGCTGATCGAACGCGACGACGAGCAGGGGGCGGCCGCGCGACAGAAGAAGATCTACGCGATCGACCTGCGGCGCCGCAACGCCGATGGGCACCTCGTCAAGCGCCTCGTCGTCGACCTGCTGGCCATCCGCGACCCTCACGGGATCTCATCGCCGCCGCGGCCGGGCGAGTTCGGCGTCGGCAGCCGCTTCTCCTTCCCGCTGCAGTCCGTCGAGAGCGTGGAATTCCTCGGAGAGGATCGCCTGCTGATCGCCAACGACAACAACCTCCCCTCCCACGACGGGCGCTGGACGGCGCGCGACCGACCCGACGACACCGAGCTGATCATCGTCCACGCGCCGATCGCAGGCTCGGCGTGTGGGAGCGATGTGCAGCGTTAGCTCCAGCGGTCCCAGGCGCGCAACTCGGGCGCCGGGTCGATCGGTCGCCCGCGCGAGTGGATCTCGAAGTGCAGGTGGCAGCCGATCGTGCGCGCGTTGCCGGTGTCGCCGACGCTGCCGATCCGCTGGCCGGTGCGGACGCGGTCGCCGACGCGCAGCCGCGGCGTGTGCTTCATGTGCGAGTACCAGTAGTCGCGCTGCGTGCGCTCGCCGCGGATGATCACGACGTTGCCGTAGAGCACGGGGTCATAGCCGGCGCGCACCACGCGCCCGCCGCGGGCGGCGACGAGCGGCGTCCCGCAGGCGGCGTTGACGTCGAAGCCCTCGTGCGTGCGCCCGCCGTTGCGCGCCACGCCGAAGGTGCCGATCGGCCCGCGGTCGGCGTGCCGGCCGCGGACGGGATACGTGTGGCTGCGCAACCTGAAGGTCCCACCCCGGCGCACGCGGCCGTCGGCGCCGCGGATGCGGATCCGGTAGCTCCCGTTGGGCGCGACCTTGCCGCCGCCGGTCAGGCCGTCCCAGTCGAGGCGCTGCGCGACGTCCGGCGCCGCCGCAGGCAGCCTGAGGCGCCGTACCGGCCTGTCGGTCTTGTCGCGCACGACGTCAACCTGTAGCGCCATCGCCTCGGGCGCCGCGATCCTGAAGGCGATCGCCACCGGCCTTCCCGCGAAGTACGCGTGGCGCGGGCTGACCTTCGCGTCGAGGATCCTGAACTCGGGCGGCGGCGGCGGAGGGGCGGGCGGGGCGGTATCCGCCACCGATCCGGCCACGACGGCCGCGGGGACAAGCGTGGCGATCGCCGCGGTCGCGACGAGCGCGCGTCGCCGCGGCCTCACGCCTCGGTGCCTGCCGTCGCCGGCACCGCCGGACCTTCGAGCTCGAGCACGTCGAAGGACCACAGCTCGCTCGACGTCCCCACCGCGCCGCCCGTGCGGTGCTGCGCATGACCGGGCTTGAAGTCCGGGCCCGACAGCCAGGCCTGGAAGTCCTCCTCCGAGCGCTCGCGCGGGACCGTGATCGCGTTGATCTTGACGACGCTCACGCGGGCGGCGTCCCGTACTGCTTGCGCGACAGCAGCCCGCCGCCGGGGCCGAGCAGCTCGACGACGTCGCCCGCGTCGTCCCAGACCTCGACCGAGCGGCAGGCGTAGTAGCTCGACCCGCGCCTGAACGGCTTGTGGTGCCCCTTGCGACAGCCGGTGATGACCTTCAGCCGCGCGCCGCGCTTGAGCTTCGTCGAGCGGAACTTGATGACGTGGTCGGTGCTGTCGCGCAGCGCGTAGTTGCGCAGGTTGACGGTCTTGCCGGCGAGGTTGCGGATCGTGATCGACTCCTTGCCGGCGGGACCTGTCGCCCTGACGCGCACGATCCGCAGCTTCGCCCCGCCGCGCTTGCCCCGGCACTTGCCGTCGCGCCAGCGCCGCAGCTCGCGGTTGATCGCGGTGCGGATGCCCTTGCCGTAGACGTCGATGTCGCCCGAGATCTGCATGCGGGCGTTGTTGAGCTGGTTCTTCGTGAACCGGCAGGGCGTGAGCTTGTCGTCACGAGCGTGGTCGCGGATCATCGCGGCGAGGTCGGCGGAGGGGCTGGCGGCAGCGGTGGGCGCCAGCACGGCAGCGCTCGTCAGCAGCGCGGCGAATGCGAGAAGTGGAAGTTTCACGGCCGCGAGTATGACGCAGGCGCTGCAGGCCCCGCTGCGCCTCAGGCCGCGGCCTGGGGCGCCGTGACGACAGGTCAGACGCGCTCGAGCAGCACGAGCCCGTGCGGCTCTACCAGTCTCCCCACGGGCGTGGCTGCGCCGACCTGCATCTCGCGCCCGGTCAGCACGGCGCGGTACGCACCCGCGGGAAGCTGCACGCAAGCGCCTTCCCCTGCGCGGCGCAACGCCACCACGACGACGACCTCACCGCCCGACCCCCGGCTGAACGCCACCACGTCGGGTCCCGCCTCGAGCGGCTCATAGCCCCCGCCCGCGCCGAAGACCTCCGGCCGGCGCGCCCGCAACGCCAGGGCCCGCGAGATGATGTGCAGCTTCATCGTCTCGCGCGTCGGCTGCGCACCGCCCTGCAACGCCTCCAGCGCGTCGCGCCGCGCATCCCAGTCCACCGGCCGCCGGTTGTCGGGATCGACGAGCGAGAGATCGATCAGCTCGTCGCCCTGGTAGACGTCGGGCACGCCCGGCACCGTGAGCTTCAGCAGCAGCTGACCGAGCGCCGCGCGCTCACCGGCGGCGGCGACCTCCGCCACGAACGGCTCGAAGGAGTCGATGAAGGGCCCGTGCGTGAGCAGCGCGACCGCGAAGCGCTTGACGCGATCCTCCCAGTCGTGGTTCTGGTCGACCCAGTTCGTGTTGCGCTTCGCCTCGCGCAGCGCCTTCTCGACGTAGCCCTCGAGGCGCTCGGGCGAGATCGGCCACACCCCGGCCAGCGTCTGGAAGATGAGGTAGCGCTCCTGGGGATCCGGTCCGCCGCGCCCGACGCCGTCGACGACGAGCTCGTCGGTCAGCTCATACCAGCGCCGCACGCACGTCGCCCAGCCCTCGGCCATTGCGCTCAGCGCGCCGATTCGCGCCCGCGCGTCGCCCGAGCGCTTCGTGTCGTGCGTCTGCGTGACAAGCAGGTTCTGCGGAAAGCGGCGCGCGCGCTCGGTATTGGCGGCATGGAACTCGTCGACCGAGATGCCCCAGCGGCCGGGATCGCCGCCGACGTCGTTGAGCGCCAGCAGCCGGACGTAGCTGCCCTCGCTCATCACCATCAACCCGTCGGGCTCACACGCCGCCAACGGGACCAGCGCGCCAATCGACCGGCCCCGGGTCACCGGTCCCCCTCCCCCACCCCGCCGCCGCCGCCGGCGTCAACGTCGTCGAGCCACGGCAGCTCCGCGGGCGGGCCGGGCTCGACGGGTCGGGCCGGTCGGGTGGTGAGGCGAACCGCGCCGTCGGCCACCGGCCGGGCCTGCTCGGGCGGGTGCGGGCCCTCCGCGCGGTGGCGGAGATCGCGGAGCAGACGCCGACGACGGCGAGCGCCGACGCCGGGTACTTCAGCGGCGAGAACGCCGCCGAGGATGGCGACGGCATCGACCTCCTGATCGCGGCCGGGCGAGACGACCCGGCGGCGCGGAGCAAGGCGGGCGTCTGGTCGGCCGACCATTTCGGCTACGACGCCGGGCGGGACGTGTGGGTCTGCCCGGCCGCCAAGCTCCTCCG
>JAHWJM010000309.1 GCA_019348435.1 Actinomycetota bacterium | reverse complement strand
CCTCGCCGCCGTGCGGGCCGATCCGGTAGAGCAGCTCCTCCTCGACGGCCACGCGATCGAGCACGACCTCGTCGCTCTCGGCGCCGCGCAGCACCCACGACCGCCAGAACGGCCGGCGCTCGATCCCGCCGGCCTCCGTGCGCACGATCGCCACGGCGAGGTCGCCGTCGACCGCGACGCTCGCGGTGAGCAGGTCCATCGAGTGCGCGAGGCTGCACGGCTTCTTCGACCCGCTCAGCACGAACGTGTCGCCGTCGCGCAGCCCCGTCCCGGCGTACACCCAGTGATCGGCGTGCTGGACGGCGAGAAGATCCACCACGACATCGACGGGGTCCTCAACGGGCTCGTCGCCGCGGGCGAGGCCAAGGCCAAGCACCGCCACCTCGCCGTCACGCACGCGGACGGCAAGCGATGGGTGCTCGTCGGCCTCGGCAAGCGCGACGAGCTCGACGCCGAGAAGGTGCGTGTCGCCGCCGCCTCGGCGCTCGGACGCGCCCGCGAGCTGGGCGCCGGGCGGCTGTGCTGGGAGGTCCCGCACAAGGTCGGAAGCGAGATCGCGGCGGCGATCGTCGAGGGCACGCTGCTGAGCGCCTATCGCTTCGACCGCTTCAAGAGCAAGCCGCCCGAGGACAACGGCGGCCCCGATGCGCTCGTCGTCAGCGCCCACGACGACCTCACCGCGGTGGTCACGCAGGCGCAGATCGTCGCGCGGGCCGTCAACGCGGCCCGGAACCTGCAGAACACGCCGGCCAACGAGATGACCCCGCGCCACATCGCCGACGCGGCGCGCGGGCTGCGCGAGCTCAAGGGCGTGACCGTCGAGGTCGAGGGGCGCGAGGGCTTGCAGCGGCTCGGCATGGGCTCTTTCGCGTGCGTCGCGCAGGGCTCGGCGGAGGAGCCCGCGCTCATCACGCTGCAATACGAAGGGCCAAACGCGAGCGGCCCGCTGCTGGGGCTCGTCGGCAAGGCGGTCACCTTCGACACCGGCGGGATCTCGATCAAGAACGCCAACAAGATGTCGGACATGAAGTTCGACATGTCCGGCGGTGCAGCGGTGCTCGGCGCGATGGAGGCGATCGCTGAGCTGCGCCTGCCGGTGCGCGTCGTGGCGGTCGTCGGCGCGACCGAGAACATGCCCGCGGGCAACGCCGTCAAGCCGGGCGATGTCGTCACGGCGGCCAACGGCACGACGATCGAGATCATCAACACCGACGCCGAGGGTCGCCTCGTGCTCGCCGACTGCCTGACGCACGCCGTCAACCGGGGCGCCGAGCGGCTCGTCGACATCGCGACGCTGACCGGCTCGATCATGACCGCACTGGGCAACACCCACGCCGGCCTGTTCGCCTCCGACGACGACTGGGCCGCGCAGGTCGCCGCGGCCGCGACGACGTCCGGCGAGACGGTGTGGCGCCTGCCGCTGCACGACGACTACGCAAAGGCGCTCGACAGCGATATCGCTGACGTCATGAACGTCAACGAGGCGCGCAAGGCGGGCTCGAGCGTCGCCGCGCAGTTCCTGCAGCGCTTCACGGCCGACGTTCCGTGGGCGCATCTGGACATCGCCGGCACGGCGTGGGGCACCGGCAAGCCCTACGCCGCCAAGGGCGGCTCGGGGTGGGGCGTGCGGCTGTTCGTCGAGCTCGCCCGCTCGCTGACGCGCTGAACCGGCGGACGGTCGCGGGCACCGGCGACGCGCGGCCGGCGCGCCGCATGAGCGCGCCGCGCGCGATCATGCGCGGCGTGGGTCGCGCAGCCGCGCTCTGGCTCGTCCTGTTCGCGGCGTACGCCGCGACGATCGGCCTGCCCGCGTTGGGCAGCTCGCAGTTCGCCGGCGACGAGCCGCACTACCTGCTGACCGCCGAGTCGATCGTCTCCGACCACGACCTCGACCTCCGCGACGAGTACGCGACGCTGGCCTACCGCGAGTGGTACCCCTACGTCCTCGAGCGCCACGGTCGGCTGACCAGCGGCCAGGCCAACGAACCCACCGGCGCCGGCTTCGCGCTGGTGATTGCGCCCGCCTACGCGATCGGCGGCCCGCTTGGGGTGCAGCTGCTGCTGGCGGCGATCGCGGCGCTGGCCTTCGTGGTGGCGGCGGCGCTCGCGCGGCGAGTCGTGCCCGAGCCGTGGGCGACAGGGGCGGCGCTCGCCTGCGGGCTGTCGCCGCCGGCGCTGGCCTCCGCCACGACCGTCACGCCCGAGCTGGCGGCGGGGGCGCTGCTTGCCGCCGCGGCCGTGCTGGCGCTCAAGGTGCGCGAGCTGCCCCGCATTCGCTGGGTCGTGGGCAGCGCGCTGGCGCTCGGCCTGCTGCCATGGCTGGGGCTGCAGTTCACCGTCGCCGGCCTCGTGGTCGCAGTCGCCATGCTGCACTGGCTGCGCCGCCGGCGCCGCGGGTTCGCGCTGCTCGTGGAGATCGAGGTGCTCCTGTTCTCGATCGTCATGTTCGCGACGATCAACGACCAGCTGTTCGGCGGCTTCACGCCGGCGGCGGCGGCGCTGCCCGGCGAGCGGCTCGACGCGCTGAGCACCGCCGAGTTCCTGGACCGCACCCCGCGCCTCGTCGGGCTCTGGATCGATCGCGACTTCGGCGCGCTGCGCTGGGCGCCGCTCGTCGCGCTCGCGTTCTACGCGCTGTGGCTGCTGTGGCGCTCGCGGCGCGACCACATCGCGCGCATCGTGCCCGAGCGTGCCCTCGTGGAGGTCGCCGCGGCGCTCTGCGCGCTCATCTGTGCCGCGCAGGTGCTCGTCGCGGCGTTCGTGGCGCCGTCGATGGTCGGCTTCTACTTCCCGGGGCGCTACCTGCTGGCGGCGCTGCCGGTGGCGGTCGCGCTCGTCGCGTGGGGGATGCGCCAGGCGCCGCGGACGGCGGCCGTGCTCGTGGCGATCACGCTCGTAACGAGCATCTGGTGGTACGCCGAGCTGCGCCTCGGTGGCCGGGCGGACGGCGGGGCGGGCGGGCCGGGCTCGCGCGCGCCACTCGGGCCGCTGGACGCGGCGCTGCCGCGGTTCGCCACCGGCTCGACGGGCGAGACGATCGCGATCGCTGCGGTCGGCGCCGGGCTACTCGCGCTCATCGCGTTCGAATGGCGCCGGGGGCGGACACGGCTGCGCGGGCTCGAGCGCCTCAGCGGCTGATCCCGGCCTACCGCGCCTCCGCCGTCACGACCTGGTCCTCGAGGCCGCTGATCGGCTCTACGGTCGTGCCGCTGCGCTCGCGCTCGCGGATCTCCAGGCGCCGCGACAGCCGCGAGAGCGCGAGGTTCGTGACGATGAACAGCAGCCCGATGAAGATGAAGACCTGCAGCACGGGCGCCTGCACGCCGCCGAAGAAGTTGAAGCCGGTGACGATCCGGCCGTGGCGCATGACCTCCTGGATCGCGATGATGCTCACGAGCGTCGTGTCCTTGTTGAGCGTGATCAGCTGGGACACGGTCGCGGGCACCATCCGCCGCAGCCCCTGGGGCAGGATCACGTAGCGCATCCGCTGGCGGTAGCTGAGCCCGAGCGCCGCCGCGGCCTCCCCCTGGCCGCGGTCCAGCGACTGGATTCCCGCCCGCATGATCTCGGCCAGCACCGCGGAGTTGTAGAGCACGAGCGCGAGCAGCGCGGCGAAGACGCGGCCGGTCTGCAGCACGTCGGGGAGCAGCTCCGGCGCGTTGTCCTCGTAGGCATCGCGCCACGACTCCGGCAGCGCGAGCGCCAGGTACAGGATGATGAAGATAAGCGGCAGGTTGCGCCAGACGTCGATCCACGTCCCGGCGACGAACCGCAGCGCCGGCGAGCGCGAGATCCGCGCGAGCGCGAGCGCGAGGCCGACGGCCA
>JAHWJM010000308.1 GCA_019348435.1 Actinomycetota bacterium | reverse complement strand
GTTGCGGCTGCGCTCGTAGACCTTGCCGTCGGCGTTGGGGTCGGTGGAGCCGAAGGGGTGGAAGTACATGGCGACGCCGTCGGTCCAGAAGCTGCCGGGCGTGGAGTTGAGGGCGGCGGCGACGGCGTCGAAGGTCGAGCCCCGGACGTGGTTCATCCACTTGCGGTCCTCCCACAGGACCACGTCGCGCTGGGTGTCGGCGGCGGCCCACACGTTGGGGTAGGCCGACGCGTCCGGCCGGGCGTAGGGGCCGGCCAGGGGTTTGAAGCCGCGGACGTCGGCCATCACGCCCCGGTCGGCGTAGGCGCCGGTGACCTCGAGCGGGCGGTCGGGGGAGGGGCCGCCGGCGTGGATGTGGGAGTTGGCCGAGCGGCTGATCCTCGGCGAGTCGGCCGGCGGGGCGGCCGACCGCCTGCCCCGGGGGGTGATCGTCGGGTCGGCCGTGATCGAGGCCGTGACGCCGGGCGAGGGCGGCGGCTTCCGCGAAGGTCATGTGCTTACGTTCCACCGCGCGAGGCTGGTCGGCGGAGTCGCCGTAGGTCCCTTCGCAGACGAGCAGATCGACGCCGGTTACGAGGCGCTCGAGGGCGGGAGTGGGACGGGTGTCGGTGACGAGGCCGACGTAGAGCGCCTCGGCCATCTCCACCGACGGCGTCATCCCGAGCGCGCCCATCAGCTCCCAGACGATCTCCGCGGTGCACGACGCCTGCGCCACGACGTGGTTGATCGTGCCGAAGTGCGTGTTGTCGTGGTGATGGTCGAGGTTGACGATCGGCGCGTCGCCGATCTCGACGGCGTTGCGGTCGACGTTGCCGCAGTCGAGGAACACGATCGTGCGCTCGGCGAGGTCGGGCGGCATCTCGCTGATGAGGTCCTCGAACTCGAAGAAGGCGTATTCGTAGGGCAGCGGGAACTCGTCGCGCCCGATGAACATGAGCGAGTCCTTGCCGAGCGCGCGCATCACGCCCTGCATCGCGACGAGCGAGCCGAGCGCGTCGCCGTCGGGGTTCTCGTGCGTGACGAGCACGAAGCACTCGCCCTGACGAAGCGCGTCGAGGACCTCGGCGCGCGTGCTTGGGGTCGTGCCGGCGATCGTCACGTCTCCCCGGCCTCGCGGCGAAGGAGCTCCTCGAGGTGCATCGCCCGGTCGGTGGTGTCGTCGTAGAGGAACTCGAGCGTCGGCGTGTGCTTCATGCGCAGCTCGCGGGCGAGCCGGCGCTGCAACGCGCCGTGGGCCGAGCGCAGACCCGCCATGGTGGCGTCGCGTTCGCGCTCGCTTCCGAGCACGCTGACGTACACACGGGCATGGCGAAGATCTGAAGTGGTCTTGACGCTCGTCATCGTGACGAAACCGATTCTGGGGTCCTGCAGGTCCTGCGCGACGGCATCGGACAAGACCTGCCTCACGGCCTCGTCGACCCGCCGCATCCGATCTGAGGGCATCCTAGTCGTCCTCCCCCTCAACCTGTCACGTCGGCGAACGACGCGACGGTTCGCTCGATGCGGCAGCTTTCGGGAAAGCGCTCCAAGAGGAACCGCTCGATGCGGTCGGCGGAGCTCTGCAGCTGACCCAGCGAGCCGCCCGTCACCGCCGCCGCGAGCGTCGCGCGCTGCCAGAGATCCTGGTGGCCGACCTCGGCCACGGTGACGCCCATGCGCCCGTGCAGCTGGGCCTTGACGGATGCGAGGTCCTTGCGCTTGGCCTTCAGCGACGCGGCATCGGGGAAGTGCAGATGGACGAGCAGGAGCGCGACGTACGCGTCGACGTCGCTCACGGCTAGGCGAGCGCGCGGTCGACCTTGCGGGTCGCGTAGACCTCCAGGGCGTCGCCTTCCTTGACGTCTTGGAAGTTGCGCAGCGTGACGCCGCACTCGAAGCCGGCCGCGACCTCGCGCACGTCCTCGTTGAAGCGCCGCAGCGACGAGATCTCGCCGTCGTAGACGATCGTCCCGTCGCGCACGAGCCGCGCCTTGGCGCCGCGCGTGATCTTGCCGTCGGTGACGTAGGAGCCGGCGATGACGCCGATCTTCGACGCGCGGAAGATCTGGCGGATCTCGACCTGACCGAGCGAGTCCTCGACCTCGTCGGGATCGAGCATCCCCTCCATCGCAGCGCGCAGCTCGTCGAGCACCTTGTAGATGACCGTGTAGCCGCGAACGTCGACGCCCTCGCGCTCGGCGACGGCGCGGGCATCGCCGACGGGCCGCACGTTGAAGCCGATGATGATCGCATCCGACGCGGCGGCGAGCATGACGTCGGACTCGTTGATGCCGCCGACGCCGGTGCGGATGATGTTGACGGCCACCTCGTCCTGCGGAAGCTTGGCGATCTCGTCCTCGAGCGCCTCGGCGGAGCCGGCGACGTCGGCCTTGACGAGCAGGTTGAGCTCCTTGAGCTCGCCCGCCTGGATGTCCTTGAAGACGTCCTCCAGCGAGCGCTTGCGGCCCGAGCGGCGGGCGTGCTGCTCCTGCTTGAGGCGCTGCTCGCGCTCGTGGGCGATCGCCCGCGCGCGGCGGTCGTTCTCGACGGCGCGGACGTGCTCGCCGGCCTCGGGCACGCCGTCGAAGCCGAGTACCTCGATCGGATCGCCGGGAACCGCCTCCTTGACGCGCGCGCCGGTGAAGTCGTGCATCGCGCGGACGCGGCCCCAGTTGGCGCCGGCGACGAGCGCGTCACCGATGCGCAGCGTGCCGCGCTGGATGAGGATCGTGACGACCGGCCCGCGGCCGGGATCGAGCTTGGACTCCACGACGACGCCGGACGCCGGCGCGGAGGCGTTCGCCTTGAGGTCCTCGAGCTCGGCGACGACCTGCAGGGTGTCGAGCAGATCCTCGAGGCCGACCTTCGTCTTGGCCGACACGTCGACGAACTCCGTCTCGCCGCCCCACTCGGAGGGCTGCAGGCCGCGCGTGGTCATCTCGGTGCGCACGCGGGTCGGATCGGCGCCCTCGAGATCGATCTTGTTGACGGCGACGACGATCGGCACGTCGGCGGCCTTCGCGTGGTCGATCGCCTCGTCGGTCTGCGGCTTGACGCCATCGTTGGCGGCGACCACGATGACCGCGATGTCCGTGACCCGGGCGCCGCGGGCGCGCATCGCGGTGAAGGCCTCGTGGCCGGGCGTGTCGAGGAACGTGACGAGCTTGCCGTTGTGGTGGACCTGGTAGGCGCCGATGTGCTGCGTGATCCCGCCGGCCTCGCCGGCAGCGACCTCCGTCGTGCGGATCGCGTCCAGCAGCGACGTCTTGCCGTGGTCGACGTGCCCCATGATCGTCACGACCGGCGGGCGGTACGTGAGGTCTTCGTCGGCGTCCTCGAAGACGGGATCGGTCTCGACCTCGTCGGCCGCGTGGACGATCTCGACCTGCTTGTTGAACTCGTCGGCGAGGATGCCGACGGCATCGTCGGACAGCGTCTGCGTGAGCGTCGCCATCTGCCCGAGCATCATGAGCTTCTTGATGATCTCCGGGACGGGCACCCCCATCGACTCCGCGATGTCCTTGACCGTCGAGCCGGAGTTGATCCGGACGACATCGGTATGCGATGCGGCGGCCTCGTCGAGCGGAGCGACCGTGTCGTCGTACGTGCCGCGCCGGCGGCGACCGCGACGCTGGCGGCGCGGCGGCTGGGATTGCTGGCCGGGGGTGCGGCGCGAGGCCTGAGAGTCGATGACGACGCGGCGCCGGCCGCCGGGTCCGGCGGCGCCGGGCGTGCGCTCGCCGGCCATCGAGGAGCGCGTCGGACGGTGCTTGGTGGGTTCGCTGCCGTCGGCGGGCGCGGCGGCCGCGGACGGATTCGCCTGCTCAGCGGGGGCGCCGGCGGGCGGCGGCG
>JAHWJM010000307.1 GCA_019348435.1 Actinomycetota bacterium | reverse complement strand
CTGCAGCGGGCGCGAGTTCGCGGCGGCAGGCTTGATCTGCTTCTGGGCATCACGCGGCTCGCGACGGGCGCCGTCGACGTGAGCTACCGGTCGGCGAGCACGACGACGCGGTTCACGGCGCCGATCAACAACGGCACGATCCGCATCGACCGTCGCCTGCCGTCCTCGCAGAGCCGCAAGACCACCGGCATCGTGACGTTGACCTATCCCGGCAACGGCCGTCTGCGAGGAGACGAACTGCGGTTGCGGGTGGCTTCGGGCAAGGCGCTGCTCAAGCGCGGCACGACTCGCATCGACGACAGCGGCCGTCTGCGGGTGTCCGGGACGATCAGCAAACGCGCCCGCGGTGAGGTGCGCATCCGCCTCGAATACACGGATCCCGACTCCGGAGTCGAGTTCCTCAACTCCAGGGCGGAGATAGACGACGGCACGTGGTCGCTCACCAAGCCCCTGCCAAGCGACGCAGCCAACGCCGGCGGCCAGCTCTCGATCCAGTACACCGGCTATCAGGCGCGCCGCATCCGCGGCGAACAACTCGCCAAAGCCGTCACGCCGTAGCCGGCGCAACCACCGCATCAGCAGGTCGCCGCGGCGACTGATCCGGGTTCGGCCGGATTCGGAGGCCCCAGAAGCACGAAAGCCCCCTGGCGAGAGGGGGCTTCCGTATAGCGGGGGCAGGATTCGAACCTGCGACCTTCGGGTTATGAGCCCGACGAGCTACCAGACTGCTCCACCCCGCGGCGCGGACCAGCCATTCTAGCAACGCATAAATGGGCAGATCAAGTCTCGGCGCACGCCGCTAGCCTCGTTCGACGTGCGCGTGGCGGTCATCGACATCGGGACCAATTCGACCCGTCTGCTGATCGCAGACGTCGCCGCCGACGGTGCGCTGCAGCAGCTGCATCGCGAGTCGATCGTCACGCGCCTGGGCGCGAAGGTCGATGCGACGGGATGCCTTCAGGAGGACGCCATGCAGCGCGTCTTCGACGCCCTCGCGCGCTTTCGCGACCTGATCGAGGAACACGGCGCCACCGCGACGACGGCGGTCCTGACGAGCGCGGTGCGCGACGCGGCCAACGGCGCCGAGTTCATGGCCGCGGTGCGGGAGCGCCATGACATCGACGCGCGCACGATCGAGGGCGACGAGGAGGCCGAGCTGACGTTTGCCGGCGCCACGAGCGAACGTGCCGACACCGGCGACGAGGTGCTCGTCGTCGACATCGGCGGCGGCTCGACCGAGTTCGTGGTCGGCTGCCACGGAACCGTCGACTTTCACGCCTCCACCCAAGCTGGGGTGGTGCGCCAGACCGAGCGCCACATCGAGCACGATCCGCCGCGCCCCGCCGAGATCGACAGCCTCCGGCGAGAGGTCGCGCAGATCATCCGCGACAACGTCCCGGGCGAGCACCGGCGCCGGGTTGCGCAGGGCATCGCGGTGGCCGGCACCGCGACGACGTGCGCGTCGATCGAGCTCGAGCTGGATCCATTCGACCGCGCGCTCGTGCACGGCCATGTCCTGCGACGGGCGATCTGCGCGGCCATCCTCAACCAGCTGTCGCGCCTGACCGACGACGAACGCCGCGCCGTCATCGGCCTGCAGCCCGACCGTGCGCCCACGATCATCGCCGGTGTCGCGATGCTGCTCGAGGTCATGGACGCCTTCGGCCTCGACGCGGTCGAGGTCTCCGAGCACGACATCCTGCGCGGCGCGGCGCTGCGGCTGGCGAGCGCGCCGCCGGCCGCCGGCTGATAGCGCAACGCCGGGGCAGACCGGACGAACGTCCGATTCAAGTCGTGCGCGCACGTGCCGATACGTGCCGTGCCGGCAAAGGAGACCCAGCCAAGCATCAAAGGGAAAACCGAGCCGGACATAGGTCCGGGCAAGCCGTTGGATCGGCGCCTCCCACCGCCCGGACCACCCGATAAGGCCACGCCAGGTACGTACCCCTGCCGTCCTGCGGGCCACTCGTGAGGAAGCCGCCCTTTCCCCTGGGGGCGGCTTCCCGCATTTCGGGGGCTTCGCGCAAATTGGCGGCCTACGCGAGGCTCGACCGCCGCGGATAGGCGACCGCCGGGTCGGTCAGCACGTTGACGAGGGCGGGCGTGCCGGCGGCGAATGCGCGCTCGAGCGCCGGGCGCAGCTGAGCGGGTCTGCGCACGAGCTCGCCGTGGCCGCCGAGCGCCTCGACGAGCACGTCGTAGCGCGTCTCGGGGCGCAGATCGACCGCCACCGAGTAGCCGTAGATGAGCTCCATCGGATGCTTCTCCAGACCCCAGATGCCGTTGTTGCCCATCACCCCGACGACAGCCACGCCGTGGCGCGCGAGCGTGTCGAATTCCATTGCGGAGAAGCCGAACGCGCCGTCGCCCAGCAGCAGCACGACCTGGCGCTCGGGGTGGGCGAGCTTCGCGGCCAGCGCGTAGCCGGGGCCCGAGCCGAGGCAGCCGAACGGCCCCGGATCCAGCCAGCAGCCGGGCGCGAAGGACTCGATCATGCGCCCGGCGTAGGAGACGAAGTCGCCGCCGTCGCCGACGCAGATCGCGTCGCGCTCGAGCAGCGCCCCGAGCTCGCCGTAGACGCGCATCGGATGCAGCGGCGCCCGCTCGTCCTCGAGCAAGCCAAGCTCCTGTGAGCGCAGCTCGTCCTCGATCTCGCGCAGTGAGCTGATCCATCCGTCGCGCGCCGCGGAGGACGGCGACGCGCCGCCGCCGCCGACCGCCGCCTCCCGCAATACGTCCATCACGTCCGTCATGTCGCCGAACAGAGCGGCCGCCACCGTGCGCGGGTATGGCCGCGGCGGCGGCGTCCGGTCGATGGCGACGATCTGCGTCTCCGCACCCAGCGCGGCGCCAAATCCGAGCCGGAAATCCATCGGGACGCCGATCAGCAAGGCGACGTCCGCGCCGCGCAGCCCGCTCGATCGCGCACGCGAGAAGAAGAGCTCGTGGTCGGCCGCGACGCAGCCGCGCGCGAGGCCATTGAGGAAGACGGGGATCCGCAGCTCCTCGGCGAGGGCCCGCAACGCCTCTTCGCCGTGGCCCCAGTACAGGTCCGTGCCGGCCATGATCGCCGGCCGCCGCGCCCGGCGCAGCAGCGCGAGCGCCGCGTCCATCGCCGCTCCATCCGCTCCGGCGCCGCTCACCGATCCGCTGCCGGGCATGCCGGGCGCGCCGGGCGGCGGCGCCGACGCCGCGCTCGGGCGCCTCCATGAAGACGTGGTCGAGCGGGAAGTCGAGGAACACGGGGCCCGTGTGCGGCGTCATCGCCGCCGCGAACGCCTCGTCGACGAGCCCGGGGATCTCCGCGGTCGACTGCGCGGTGGCGGCGAGCTTGACCAGCGGGCGCACGAACGGGACGTGGTCGATCTCCTGCAGCGAGCCCTGCCCCCAGCGGGTCGTCGGAGCCCGCCCGCCGAGCACGAGCATCGGAGAGTGGTTGGCCTGCGCCGACGCGATCGCGCTGATCGTGTTCGTGACGCCCGGGCCCGCGGTGACCGCGGCGACGCCCGGCCGGCGCGTGACCTTCGCCCAGCCTTCGGCGGCGAATGCCGCCGTCTGCTCGTGGCGGACGTCGACGATGTCGATGCCCTCCACCCGGCAGCCGTCGTAGATCGAGAACAGGTGGCCGCCCGCGAGCGTGAAGAGCTTCGTGACGCCGTGCGCCTTCAGCCGGCGGGCGACGAGATGACCTCCGACGACAAGCGCGTTCGACGATTCGGTCGCCATCGCGCGGCGACCCTATCAATGAACGCCCGCGTTCAGCGCGGTCTCAGGGGCGCGATCGTCAGACCGCCGCCCGTGCCGCCGCCGCCTCGCGCAGCCGCTCCTCG
>JAHWJM010000306.1 GCA_019348435.1 Actinomycetota bacterium | reverse complement strand
CCTCGCCGCGCGATCCGCCGCCCACCGAGAGACGCGCAACCCCGCCTCGGTTACCGCGCCAGGCTCAACTTGGGCCTGACTTCGCAGGAACGACGCGAGCGTCTCCAAGTCTATGCGAAGTTCAGGACCTGGGGAGGCTGCGTCTATGAGCGCCTCGCGCCCCATCGAGGCGCCGGATCGAAATAGCTGGGGACGGCTATCCTCGCCTACCGAAGCCCAGAGTAGCACGTCTCGGTATAGCTGATACAATGCGAGCCCCAGCTCGCCAGGAACTTCTTGCAGTATCGAAACGCCCTCGAAGGATTCTGGCGCGTCGGGATCGCGGAACAGAGTCGGCGGGATCAGCCACCGTCGCGTAGGGTTATAGGTGTTGCTGTTCGGCTCGGCCGATGCCTGTTTGGGCGCGTCTGACATTTCAGCCGTCCTCACCGAAGCGGACTGGGGTTGCGCGATCGCGCTGCGCGGATCGCGCTGGTCGGCGCGCTGCCGCCGCCGGACCTGCGCGCAGCGGCCGAGGCGGCGCCCGTGCCGGTCGAGGTGACGGGGCGCGTCGCGCAGATCGCGCCGTGGTTCGCCGGCAGCCGGCTGCTTGCCGTGCCGCTGCGGATGGGCGGCGGCACGCGGCTGAAGATCCTCGAGGCGATGGCCCACGGCCTGCCCGTCGTCACGACGAGCATCGGCTGCGCCGGCCTCGACGTCGAGCACGAGCGCGACGTGATCGTCGCCGACGATCCAGCCGACTTCGCGCGCTGGGTCGACCGCCTGCTGGCAGACGACGAGCTCGCCGCGACGATCGGCATGCAGGGGCGCGAGACGGTGCGACGAGACCACGACTGGCGCGCGATCGGCGACCGGCTCGAGGCGGCGGTCGGGGCACTGCGCGGCCCGCGCGTGCCATAGCGCGTCAGGTCGTCTTCGCCGCCGACGTGCTGCGCGCCGACACCCTCGTGACCGCGCCGGTCTTGCGCTTGGAGACCTTCAGGCGCCTGCTGCTCCTGCCGGCCTTCCTGATCTTCGCGCAGGTCGTCCTGCGCACGACCTTGCCCTTCTTGCGCACGACCTTGCCGCGGATCCTGAGCACCCGCGTGACGCAGCGCTTCTTGGCGGCCGTCTTCTTGGCGGTCGTCTTCTTCGCAGTCGTCTTCCTGGGGGAGGTGCTCGCGCCGCCGTCGGCGCGTCCGGACGCTGCCGGGGTGCCGCCCAGGCTCTCGAGCGAAGCGCCCGTCGCGCCCCCGCCGAACAGCTCGACGAAGCGGCGCGCCGCGCTAGGCGCCCTGCCGCCGAAGATCGCGTAGTCGGCGACGGAGTCGGCGTACTCGAAGTACATGTGGTAGGCGATGTCGTTGGTGCGGATCCACTCGTACATCTGCTCGACGAAGTACGGGTTGTCGCCGCCGCCGTGGCTGTCCCTGCGCTGGACGAGGCCCCACTCGGGAAAGCTCATCGGCTTGCGGTGCGCAGCGGCGAATCGGGCGTGCCACTTCAGGCCGTCCTTCTGGTTGAGGAACTCCTTCCAGCGCTGCTTCGCGCTCCTGCGGTGCGCCGCCCAGCTCTGGTCGTAGACGTCGAGACCGACGTAGTCGACGTACGGGTCACCCGGCCACGCCGCCTCCGCCCGCAGCTGCTGGCCATCCACGTACGAGCTGCCGCCGTTGGGGCACCAGTCGAACTTGAAGTTCGCGCCGGGCACGGAGCGCATCGTGGTGACGATCTGGCGCCAGTACGCGGCGAAGTCCGCGCCACCGTTTGGGACGGCGATCGTCCACTTGAACCAGTTGCCGTTGAACTCGGGTCCGAGGCGCAGGGTGGCGTTGCCCGCGCCCCCGGCGACGAGCTTGAGCGCCAGCAGGCGGAAGTGCTCGTTGTAGGCGCCCGCGGCGCCCTCCGCGAGCGTGCCGCCGGAGTTCGGCAGCATCGGCACCGTGTAGACGACGCGCTGGGCGTACTTCGTGGGGCCCCACTGCGACAGCCACCAGCCGACATCGGTGAGTGCGCTCCAGCTCTCCTTGGAGAAGTTGTCGTGGACGACCGCGACGGGGCGGCCGATGCGGCTCTCGAACCTGGCGACGGCCTCGGGCGCACCGGCGCCGGCGTAGACGCCGAGCGTGTCGGCGGGCTGCGCGCCGGCGGTGGCCGGCAGCGCGGTCAGCCCGAGCGTCAGAGCCACGAGCATGGCGAGCTGACGGAGGCGGCGGTGAGGCTGGAGTCGACGGTTGAGGGCCACGCCCATTGCGTCGGAGCGGGCGCCTGTCTGGGGCAGCGTCAAGGCCCGATTTCGAACGCCCGTCCACGCAGCATCGGGCGCAGGAGCGGACGGATGTCCGAGCGCTCGCGTCTTGTCCCGTCGTGCGCCGCAGCTCCTCCGCATCGCCCTGCCCCCCTGGTTCGGAGGCGCCGTGCGGCGCCGTTGGAGCACCATCTGATGCGGCCGGGTGAGTGCGCATCACCTCATGCGAAAGATCACCCGGGTGATCCGCACCCGCCTGGCAGGGTGAGCGGCGGGCGCGCTGCGGGCGGTCTTGCGTCAGCCGCGCGTCAGGAGGCGGCGCAGACCGCCGACGGGCGGGCCGTTGCGGGCGCAGCCGACGATGAAGCCGGCGCCCCACGAGAGGTGCATCGTCGCGAGCGCGAGCGCGACGCCGCCGATGTCGCGCAACGTACGCGTCGGCGAGGCGCGGGCGGCGGCGACGACGATCGCAACGGCGTACGCAGCAGTGGCGGCGCGCGCGGGCGCTGCGACGGGGCGCGCGGGCAGGATCGTCGCGGCGACCGTCGCGGTCAGCGCCGCGGAAGCGAGATGCGCCCGGCGCAGCGCGATCGGGTGGCGTCTCGCGGTCAGCGCGCGATAGCGCCCGAAGCGCCAGTACTGGCGCCAGAGCCCCAGCACGCTCGCGCGCGGGGCGTACTGCGCGGCCATCGCCGCGAGACAGATGATGCGGCCTCCGCCGGCGAGGACGCGTGCTGCCATCTCGGCGTCCTCGTTGACGTGGAAGTCGGGGTGCCACCCGCCGAGCCGCTCGAGCGTCGCTCGCGGCCATACGCCTGCGAAGACGCCGGTGTCGAGCTCGATCTCCTCGGGCCCCGCGCCGCCCTGCGACCACTTCGAGGAGCCACCCTGGCCCAGCGACGAAGCCAGCGCCGCCGCCACATAGCGCGCGAAGCCGTCGGATGGGGCGGGCACGGCCGGCCCCGTCACCCACTCGACGTCGCCGCGGCTCAGGCGCTCGATCCCGCGCGCTACGTAGTCGCGCGGGTAGACCGTGTGCGCATCCATCCGTGCGACGTACGTGCCGCGCGCTGCACGCAGCCCGCGATTCAGCGCGGCGGGGATCGCGCGCTCGGGGTTGTCGAGCACGCGGATGCGCTCGTCGCGGTAGGCCGCGAGGAACTGCGGCGTTACGTCCGTGCTGGCGTCGTCAACGACGATGAGTTCCCAGTTGCGATACGACTGTCCAATCACCGAGCGGATCGACTGGCGCAGATGATCGGCGCGATCCTGCGTGGGCAGGATGACTGATACCAGTGGAGGATCAGCCAGTGCACGTGCCGCCGCGAGATGCTCGCGGGCGAACGCAATGGCCCGAGGGTGATCGAACGAGCGGCTCTCGCGGACGAAACTGCGACGATCGGTGACGGCCGAAAGCCGCCCTTGGGCATATCGCACGAAGTCCAGGAACGGCGAAGCGACCGCGGCGTCCGGATTCCGGCGCATGCGAGCCCCGGCGTCAAATGCAGGTTGCGGGACGACGCCAAGCCGTGCGCCTTCGTTCAGGAAATGGCCGACAGCACCAAACGGGTGCTCGGCGGCTTCCGGGCACTGTTCCAGGTAGAAC
>JAHWJM010000305.1 GCA_019348435.1 Actinomycetota bacterium | reverse complement strand
GCCGCCGCCTCCCCATCCGCTGCATCGACGGCCACTACGCACGACCAGGCCGCGGCCCGTGAATCCGAAGCCGTGGACCAACAGGCGTCAGCCATCCTTCGTCAGGCCACCGCCGAGGCCGACCAGGCTCGTTGGCGGGCTGAACAGACAGCCGCCGAGTCAGCCCGGCAGCACCAAGAAGCGCTACGCCGACGCGCCGAGGCGGCGGCCGATCACGCCAGGGTGATGCAGCAGGAGGCCGAGGACGAGCACGACCGACTCATCGGCGCCCCGCCGGTATGGCCGACGTGACCGAGCCCGGCCACCGGCTCGCCGTCACCGGCCACGCCCCCGACGTCACCGCCGCGTGTGAGTGCACCGACTACGCCCTCAACCTGCCCAGCCGCCGCGCCGCCTACCGATGGCACAACCGGCACCGCGCCGACCACCGCGCCCCCGCCGACCTCACCAGCACCGCCGGCCGAGGCCGCGGAGCCCAGCACCCCGAGCACGCCCAAGCCCAGCGCCGACGCGACCGTCACCCCGGTGCGAGTGGACTCGCCCGCCGAGAACGCGGCCGGCGCATTGGCCAGACGCTGGGCGACGCGCGCCAGGCGCCCGCCGCGCCGCGCGAAGCCCTCCAGGCGGCGCTGCAGGTCCGGCGGCACGCGCGAGAGCCCGAGGGCCAGCCCGATCGCGATGAGCGCGAAGACCGCGGGCACGACGGTGATCACGAGCGGCCCGGGTCCGGGCAAGAGGTCGAAGTGCAGCCCGAAGCCGCAGACGACGAGGGCTGCCATGTAGACGGCGTACATCAAGATCAGGAAGGCGAGCGTCTTGTCGGCGACGGTGCGCCGCGGCATCCCCGACCGCCGCAGCGCCCACGCCGTCAGCGCGATCCCGCCAGCACCGCCGGCCGCGAACAGCCGCGTCGCCGCCAGCCCGGCCATCGTGATCTGGTAGCTCGCGCGCCAGTCGAGGGGTGAGCCGGCCCGGACGAAGATGCCCTGGAACATCATCACGTAGCCGCCGAAGGACGCGACCGTGAAGGCGAACGCCGCCGCCAGCCACCACCGGTTGCCTTCGCCGACGCGCTTGCCGCTGTCCTTCAGGTCGGCGAGCTGGGGCAGGACGAAGTACAGAAACGCGATCGCCCCGACGACGAAGAACCCACCCACGACGAGGCTGCGACGCGTGATGTCCACACGCGGCATCGCCTCGTCGGGGTCATGCTCCTCTTCGGGCTCGGGTGGGTCGACCTCGGGGGGCTGGACCTTCGTATCCATTTTGGTGGCGCGTCCGCGGGCGGTCACGCGAGTATATGTACGCCTTCAGGGCCCATAAACCCGCACGTTGCGCGTCAGGCGATGCGCTGCGCGGCATGCTCGACGAGCGCCCCGATCAGCCGGCTCGTCTCGTCGGCCTCCGGATGCCACTGCACGCCAAGCGCGAATCCGGTGCCCGGCAGCTCGAGCGCCTCGGGCAGCTCGTCGAGGGTGGCCCACCCCGTCACCTCGAGTCCGTCGCCCACGCGATCGATGCCCTGGTGGTGGTGGGACTTCACCGCATGCAGCTCCTCGCCGGCGGCGCGCGCGGCAAGCGACCCGGGCTTGAGGCGGACGTCGTGATCGGCGTCGTCGAAGCTGCCCAGCACGCGGCGGTGCTCCTCGTGGCCGAGCAGCTCGGGCAGATGCTGGTGCAGCGTGCCGCCACACGCGATGTTCATGACCTGCATCCCGCGGCAGATCGCGAGCACCGGGAGGTCGCGCTCGAGCGCGCGCCGCACGAGCGCGACCTCGAAGGCGTCACGCTCGGGAACGATCCCAATCGTCAGCGGGTGCGGCTCGGCGGCGTACGTGCGCGGGTCGATGTCGACGCCGCCGGCCAGCATGAGCCCGTCGACGCGATCGAGCACCTCGTCGGGGTCGTCCACGAGCGCCGGATCGGGCGCCAGCAGCAGCGCCATGGCGCCTGCGCGGTGCACGGCGTCGACGTAGTTGCGCGGCAGCAGGAAGGCGTCGAGGTCCCACGCTCCCCAGCGCGCGCGCTCCACGGGGGTGCAGATGCCGATCACGGGCCGTGCCATAGGCGCCTCACGGTAGCTTCTCGGCATGTACGAGACGCTCGAGCTCGAGCGCCGGGGAGCCGGCGCGATCATCCGCCTCAACCGCCCGGAGGCGCTCAACGCGTGGAACCACCAGCTTGGGATCGAGCTGCTCGACGCCGTTCGCAATGTCGCCGGCGACGACGGGGTGCGCGCCGTCTGCGTGACCGGCAGCGGGCGCGCGTTCTCCTCCGGCGCGGACCTGCGCGACCTCGCGGCGCGCGAGCTGACGCCGGAGGGCCACGTCGACGTCCACGCGACGCTGACGACCGTCTACCACCCGATCCTCACGACGCTGCGGCGGATGCCCAAGCCGGTGGTCGCGGCGCTCAACGGGCCGGCCGTCGGCATCGCCTGCTCGCTGGCGCTGTGCTGCGACCTGCTGCTCTGCGCGGAGTCGGCCTACATGCTGCTGGCCTTCGTCAACATCGGCCTCGTGCCGGACGGAGGCGCGCTGGCGCTCATCTCCACGCGCGCGGGCGCGGGGCGCGCGACGGCGATGGCGCTGCTCGGCGAGCGGATCCCGGCGCCGGAGCTGCTGCGCGCGGGGCTCGTCGACGAGGTCCTGCCCGACGGCGAGTTCGACGACCGCATGCACGCTCGTCTGGACGCTCTCGCCGCCGGGCCGACGTGCTCCTATGCGGGCTCCAAGCGCCAGATCAACGCGTGGCTGTACTCCGGCCTGGACGAGCAGCTCGAGCTCGAGGCGACCATCCAGCAGCAGATGGCGGCGTCCGCCGACTTCCGCGAAGGCGTCGCGGCATTTCTGGAGAAGCGGACGCCGAAGTTCTCGGGCGCATGACCCGCCCGAGCGCCGACGCGCCGCGCCCGGCGATGGGAGCGCAGCAGATCGCCGCCGCATGAATAGAATGCCCGCGCCTTGGCTCCCGCTCATGTTCGCAGCCGTCGCCGCATCTTCGCGCTCACGCTCCTCGCGGCGATGGTGGCGGTCCTTGCCCTGGCCGGCGTCGCCTCGGCGGACTTCTGGACGCCGGAATCCGGCGGCTCGCCACAGGCCGAGAGCATCGACACGCTCTACAAGATCATCCTCGCGGTCGCGGCCGTCGTCTTCTTCGGCGTCGAGGGCGTGCTGCTCTACTCGTTCATCAAGTTCCGCGCCCGTCCGAACGCGGTGCCGGCGCAGATCCGCGGCAACACCCGGCTGGAGATCGGCTGGACCGCGGGCGCCGCGCTGCTGCTCGTGGTGATGGTGCTCGTCGGCGTCAGCTTCTGGGGCCCGATCCCGGCCGGCTGCCTGTGGATCGGGTCGCGGTTCAACTACTGGACCGACAGCGTCATCGTGGGGCGGATCACCCGGTCCGCAGGCACAGTGCTCGTGTGCCGCCGCTCTCCTCGACGCGTCGCCCCGCCGACAGCGGAGGGGTGTCAGCGGGGCGACAGGTGGGGCGTCACCGCGGTGACAGCGCGGGAACCGGCGGCGGCAGCAGAGTCCAGAGCACCGGCAGTGCTTCGACAACAGCCGGGCGACCAGCGACGTGCTCGGGCAGATGCGCGACAACCTCGACGCGCGCGACGGTCAGATCGAGCGCGTGCTGCACCGCCAGGGCGCGCGGTTCACGACAATGCTGGCGATCGCGATCTTCCTCAGCATCGCGGCACTGGTCGCGGTGAGCATCATCGGCTACCTCATGCTGAACCGCCCGGGCGGGGTGTAGAAATCGCTCCCCAGAAGAATTATTGGCCGCGAATTACACGAATTGACACGAATGAAGAGGGAGAAGAAGAGAGAACTCTTCTTCA
>JAHWJM010000304.1 GCA_019348435.1 Actinomycetota bacterium | reverse complement strand
CTCGGGGTCGGTTGGTCCCGCTTCCGGTGGGAGGGCGTGGAGGTCGTCCTGCCTCTCGACGGGGCCCACAACGTCGAGAACGCGGTCGCCGCCGCCACCTGCGCCCGTGCCGCGGCGAGATCCTGGCGGTGCGCACCGCGGAGGGTGACCTGGCGAGCGCAGGCCTGTTCGTGTGGGACGACCGATGGTCCTGGAACCTCGCCAACGGTCGCATCGCCGAATCCGGTGCCACCGGTGCGCCGACCGCTCTCCTCTGGCACGCCATCGGTCGCGCGCTCGAGCGCGGGCTGGGCCGGCGGCTGGATCTCGACGCTCGGTATTACGCGTGGGAGGATGCGTGGCCGGGCGCGGACCAGCGCTGGGATCTGGCGCATGGCCGCACCCCGTTCATCACCTGGGAGCCGTGGGGAACGACGCCCGAGGCGATCGCGGCGGGACGCGAGGACGCCGTGATCCGAGCCGCGGCTCGGCGTGTCCGCGGCTTCGGCGGTCGGGTGGTGCTGCGCTGGGGCCATGAGATGAACGGGTCGTGGTATCCGTGGGCCGGCGGGAGGCGCCCCGCCGCCAGAGCCCGCGCGTACGTGCGCGCGTGGAAGCGCATCCATCGGCTCTTCACTCGCCACGGCGCGCGCAACGTGACATGGGTCTGGTCGCCGAATGCCGAGGACGTTCCGGCGACGCGGGCCAACCACTGGTCGGCGTACTACCCGGGCGATCGCTATGTCGATTGGGTCGGGATCGACGCCTACAACTTCGGGACGACGCAGCGCTGGTCGCGCTGGCGCTCGTTGGCAGACGTCGCGATGCCCCTGGCGCGCGCTTATGGCCGGCGCAAGCCGATCATCCTTGCCGAGACGGGCTCGGTGAGCACCGGCGGCGACCGCGCCGCATGGCTCGACGAGGCTGCGGACGAGGTGCGCGCGCTCCCGGGGCTGCGCGCGATCGTCTACTTCGACGCGGGCCGCAAGTGGTCGCTGCCGCGGCGCTCGCGGGACCTCGGAGCGCTGGGTAGGCTCTTCGGCACTTCGTAGCGACGCAGCTGTGCGTTGCCGAGGTCGACGAGGCGGGTGCGCCGCAACCGCCGCTCGAGAGCACCGGCGGCGGTTGCGAGCCGGTTCTGGCCGATGCTCGGTTCGTAGAGCCGCTGCAGCAGGACCCACAACGCGTGCCCGCGAGCCGCTTCGATCGCCTGCTCGAGTGCCTGCTGGTCTTCCGCGCTGTTCCGGCCGATCAGGCCGCGCAGGCGAACACCGTCGCCAAGGTGGTACGCGAACGGCCGAGCGACGAAATTGGGGGCCACCCCGATGATGTCGCCAGGCGCCAATTCGTGCTCGATGGCGGCGGCCGCGCCGCGCAGATCCTCGCGCATCGGATTGCTCCGCGCGAGGTTCTCGTGGATCGTCGCGCCTGCGCCGAGCCCCAGGACGACGAGCAGCGCGGGCCAGCGCGCGGGCAGCCAGCAGCCTAGTCCCGCCCCGGCGAGCAGCAGCAACGGCGCGGATGCGATGATCGCGTAGCGGGGCAGGAAGGCCCCGGGCGAGGCGGCCCCCGCGGCCACCGCGCCGCCCAGCACGACGAGCCCCCAGATCCCCACCGCCCGCCCGCCCGGCGTCCGCAGCCACGGCAGGAAGCGGTCGTTGACGGCGGCGCCGATCGCCGCCAGCGGCCAGAGTCCGAGCGCTGCGGCGAGAGCGCCGGGCGTGTAGCCGGCGAAGAACGTGAGCACGAAGTAGACGACGGCGAACGGCGTCACCGCCGCCGCGCCTGCGCCGTTGTCGAACGCCGCCTCCGGCGCGTTGATCACGCGCTCGACGAAGAGCAGCGCCAGCCACGGCAGATAGAGCAGGACGGCCCCTGCGACGGCGGTGAGCCACGCGCGCAGCCGCTGCGCCGGCGTCCCGAGCGCCAGCGCCATCGCCAGATGCGCGACGGGGAGCACGAGCGCGAAGTAATGCGCGTACCAGGCGAGCGCGAGCGCGAGCGCATACGCCGCCCATCGCCATCGCCCGCCTTTGGAGAGCCCGTCGAGCAGCAGCAGCGTCGCGCACAGGGCGCAGACGAGCAGCAGCGGGTACATCCGTGCCTCGTCGCTGTGCCAGGCGAGAAACGGCGAGCCGGCAGCGAGCGCCGCCGCAAACAGTGCCGCGCCCTCGCCGCAGAGCCGACGACCGATCGCCCACAGCAGCGGCACCGCGAGCGTGCCCAGGAAGACCGACGGCGCTCGCAATGCGATCTCGGAGTCCCCCGTCAACGCCACCCACGCGTGCATCAGCGTGTGGTGCAGGGGAACGTGAACGTTGTGGCCGGCGAGCCCCGTCCACAGCTCACCGAGCGGCAGCCCTGCTTGACGCAGCGTGGTGGCCTCGTCGAGGCGCAGGCCCTGCGCGTCGATGAGCCCGAGTCGCAGCGCGCCGGCGAGGGCCGTGATGGCCGCGATCGCGAGCAGGGGGCGCGCCGGCACCGCTTCGGATCGCCGTCGCTGCCCCCCGGGCGGCGAGATGACGTCTTCGGGCAGCGGCAGCACGCGCGGCGCGGGGGTGTCGAGCATCAGAGTTCCACCGAGCATCCGCCCGGGGAGGTGGCGCGCGAGCGGTGATTCGCGCAGCGCCGCCGCAACGATGCCCCACAGCAGGAGCAGGTCGATCGTCGCCCATGCCGCGTTCATCGTCGTGCGGACGCCCGACGGCTGCAGCGCCAGGCCGATGGGGATCGCGAGCAGCGTGATCGCGAAGGCGGCCCCCGTCACCCAGGCGGCGAGGGGAGCGCGAGCCCCGTCGGCTGCGTCCTTCGATGTGACGCGAAAGCGGTTCGGCAGGCGCAGGAGCGCCGCGATGCTCGCCAGCGCGTACACCGGGAACGTGCCGAACGTGTAGCGCAGGTGCTGGAAGTGCAGTCGCCCGCCGAGGGCCCAGCGCAGCGTGAGCATTCCGAGCGCGAAGTAGGGCGCGTAGTACAACACGAAGTCGCCGCTGCCGTCCGAGAACGGGCTCGCGCCGGTCAGCAGGTAGAGCACCGGCAAGACGAGGTAGATCGGGGTGACCAGCCCGGTGAGGTAGAAGGTCGTCGCCAGCAGGTACTGCAGTCGCTGGCGCAGCGCGAAGCCGCGGCGAAACGGCTCGCCGGAGATCAGCGCGCCGACGGAGCCGCGCGCCCAGCGAAACTGCTGGCCGAAGTATTCGCGCAGCGTCGTCGGACCGAGGCCCTCGGCCAGCACGTAGGGGAAGTACACCGAGCGCCATCCGCGTCGGTGCAGGCGCATCGAGGTGACGAAATCCTCGACGATGCTGTCCTCGTTGAAGCCGCCCACCTGCTCGAGCGCCCGCCGCCGGAACAGCACGTTCGTGCCGCAGCAGAACGCGGCACCGACGCCCTGCTTGCCGCGGCAGATCGGCCCGTAGAAGATCGCCTGCTGCTCGAAGGCGCCCCGCGCGACAGGGTGAAGATCCCAGTTGGCGTAGAACTGCGGCGTCTGCACGAATGCCACGCTGTCGTCCTCGAAGTAGCCGAGCAGTCGGGCCAGCAGATCCTGGCGCGGCACGTGGTCGGCGTCGAGGACGAGCACGATCTCCTGTTCTGAGCAGCGCAGCGCGTTGTTGACGTTGCCCGCCTTCGCGCCTTCGCGCCCGGCGCGTGCGATGTAGCGGGCCCCATGGCGCTCGGCGAGCGCGCGAACCTCGTCGGCAACCACCGCAAAGCCGCGGCCTTCCTCGCCCGCGCGCGCAGCTTCGATCGCTGCGTTCAAGGCGAGCAGGTTGGTCTGATCCGAAATTTCGCCGACCGTGCGGGTGATATCGGCGATCCGGCCGGCCTGGCTCTCCAGCGCGCCGGCGAGTTCCACCGACTTCATTTGGCGGGCGG
>JAHWJM010000303.1 GCA_019348435.1 Actinomycetota bacterium | reverse complement strand
GCGGCGGCGACCGTCAGGCGGACAGGCTGAGGTAGGGCTCCCAGTCGGGACGCACCGACCCCGTCGCCACAAGGACCCAGATCCGCTCGCGCGGCATGGTGGGCTTCTTGCGCAGGACCATGCCCAACTCGTGCAAGAACCGGTCCTCCTTGCGCATGTTGCAGGGGCGGCAAGCGGCCACGACGTTTTCCCATGTATGGGTACCGCCACGCGAGCGCGGGATGACGTGGTCGACCGTGAGGTTCGCGCGCGAGCCGCAGTACTGGCACGTCCAGCCGTCGCGGGCGAAGACGGCGCGGCGGGTGATCTTGCGCCGGTGGGTGTCGCGCGGGACCTTGACGTACGTGACGAGACGGATGACGACCGGGCGCGGCAACGTCGCGCTCTCCGAGCGCAGCTCGAACTTCGAGTGCTCGACGATCTCCGCCTTCTCCTTGAGCAGCAGCACCGCCGCGCGCCGAACGGTGCAGACGTTGATCGGCTCGTATGTGGCGTTCAGGACGAGCACACGACCAGACTCACGTCCGCGCCGCCGGTGCTCCGGATGCGGCGCGAACCCCCCTGGGCCGGGTGGCGGGAGCTGGATCGCCATGACTGGCGCGAAAGTCTAATCAGGCGGACCGGCAGCAGCGTAGGAGCCGAGGATGCGCACCTGCTCGCAGTGCTTGCGCAGCCCCTCGACGGCCTCGGCCACCGAGGTCTCGCAAGCGCTGCCCTCGCAGTCGACGAAGAAGCGGTAGTGCCCCAGGCGCATGCGCAGCGGGCGCGACTCGATCTTCGTCAGGTTGACGCCACGGAAGGCGAACTCCGACAGGCAGCGCACGAGCCAGCCGGGGCTGTCGTCGCCGGACCCCCAGAACGCCAGCGACGTCTTCGCAGGGGTGCCGCCGGCCGGGATCTGCGCCGCAGCGCGCCGCGCGAGGAAGACGAACCGCGTCGCGTTGCCGGGCTCGTCCTCGACGGACTCGGCGAGTACCGTCGCGCCGTAGAGCGCCGCGGCGCGCAGCGTGCCGATCGCCGCCCACGGCTCGTCGCGGGCGACGACGAGCCGCGCGGCCTCGGCGGTCGAGGACGCGGGCTCGATTGCGGCGTGCGGAACGCGCTCGCGCAGGAAGCGCGCGCACTGCGAGATCGCCTGCGGGTGCGACAGCACGCGCTCGATCGCGTCGAGCGCCAGCTGCGAGCCGGCGATGAGGTGCTGCGAGACGGCGAGCACGAGCTCGCCCACGACCGCCACGTCGTTGTCGTCGGCAAGCGTGTCGAGCGTGACGCCGACGGGCCCCTCGAGCGAGTTCTCGATCGGCACGATCGCGCGGTCGACGCTGCCGTCGTGAACGGCGAGGATCGTGTCGCGCACCGTCGCCAGCCCGACGAGCTCGGCGTCGCCGCCGTCGAGTGCGGCGCGCGCGGCCTCCTCGCAGAACGTCCCCGCCGGGCCGAGATACCCCAGCCGCATCAGCGTCCGCTGCGCCATCACGACGCCAGCGCGATGCGCAGCGCTTCCTCCTCCTCGGGGGACAGCTTGAGCTCGCCCTTGCCCTCGGAGACCTGCTTGGCGTACAGCCGCGCCTGGTCGCGGTGGTGGATCGAGGAGAGCACGACCCCGTTGCGGGCGCTGTCGAGCAGCGCGATCGACGTCGACTGGCGGCCCGACATCTCGTTGTAGGCGTCGTAGCGGATCAGGCCGCAGTGCGAGATCGCGCGGTCGAGGCGCCCCTCCGCCACGCCGACGCGGGCGTCGAGCCGTTCGGCGGCGTCCGTGATGTAGCCGTGCAGCGCGCGGAAGCTCGCGTCCAGCGCCGCCGCGTGGCCGACGATATCGACGCCCTGCTCGCCGAGCACGACGCGCTGGTCGGCGCGCAGGCGCCGCACCTGCCGGAAGGTGACGACGGCCAGGCAGAGCGCGATGGTCGCCAGCGCTGCGGCGGCCAGCGCGACGATGCCCACCGTGGAGCTCAGATCGTCACCCATGCCGGCCAAACGGTAGCGAGGGGGTGCGATGACGTCGCCCTCAGCGATCGTCGAGCGACGGCGCGCAGTCGTAGCGAGGGGGGACGGCCTCAGCTGCGACGGAAGATCGCGGGGAAGCTGAGCGTGTTGTTCTCGGTGTTCTTCTCGCCGGGGACCGGCAGCACCTCGGCGCGGATCGTCACCGCCTGGCCGATCGGCGGCGGCTCCTGGAGCTCGAGCGCAACCGTCGTCTCGGTCCCGGGCTGCGTCTGGTCGACGACCTGATCGACGCGGATCGGGTCGCCGGCGCCGGTGATGCGCACGCGCACGCGGATGTCCTGCTCGGGGTTCTCGCCCTGGTTTGCGATCTTCACGTTGAACGTCACGTTCGAGCTCGCCGGCAGGATGTTGCTCTCCCCCGGCGTGAGCGTGAGGTCGCCGACGCTGACGGCCAGCAGCCCGTGTCCGTGGGTGCCGGGCGCCGGCTCGTTCGAGGCGCCGTCGCCCGCGCCGCGGCCGGCCTGCGAGTTGATCCGCCGGGCGACGGTGGAGGGCTGCAGCCAGCCGAGGTTCTGCAGGAAGCTCGAGTTCTGGATGACCTGCCCGCCGATCTCGTTGTCGTCGAGCACCTGCTTGATGAGCGCCGCCGTGCGGCGGTTGTAGACGACGTCGGCGGCGTCGAAGGCGCGCATCTCGCCGGCGATCCCGCGGACCGCCGGCACCGCCGTGGCGGAGTCGGTCGACAGCGCGGCGGGGATCTTCTCGGCGACCTTGGCGATCGCCTCCTGCAGCAACGACAGCGAGAGCAGCAGGTTCACGTGGGCGGGGCGCATCTCGCCGGGGACATCGAGTCCCTCGGCACGGTCGGTATGCGCCTCGGCGGTCGTGCGCAGCTCGTTGATCTCGGACTGCACGTCGGTCGATGCGGTGGTCGCCCCCGCCGCCGCAGTGGTCCCGCTGAGCGTCTCGTAGAACCGATCGGCGGTCGCATCCGCCCTCTGGATGACGGTCGAGACGTCGCGGTTGTAGTCCTTCAGCGCCTGTTCCTGGCGGCTGTTCAGGCAGCCCCGGATGCCGAAGACGAGCAGCAGCACCACGAGCAGGCCGATGCCGGCCGCCGCGGCGCGGCGGACCATGAGCTGCTGCGGATCCGAAGGCGGGCCGATCGCCGCTGCCGACGGGCTCCGGGGCCGCGTGCGGGTCGTGCGAGGCTCGTCATCGTCGAAGAAGGACAGGGTCGCTCCTTGCGGAAGCTGGCGGAACGATCAGTATGACCGCGCGAGGTGCGCGGGGTTTCCCCTGCAACTTTGCCGCCAATCGCCGGTTTCCTCCCTCTGTCCGCAAGGTACCCGCGACAAGCGGGCGAAGAGGGAGCCGGTGTTTTACGCCCACAGCCCCGCGCCCGCCGATGCGGGCCAGATCGTGCTCGACCGATACCGGCTCGGACCGCGCCTCGGCGCGGGCGGGATGGGCGTCGTCTACCGCGCCCGCGACGAGCGCCTCGAGCGCGACGTCGCGGTCAAGCGCATCGCGGTCGGGCACGACCCGGACGGCCGCGGCGAGCGCGAGGCCCTGGCGGCCGCGCGGCTCTCGCACGCCGGGATCGTCGCGCTCTTCGAGTCCGGCCGCGACGAGAACGCCGTCTACCTCGTCTCCGAGCTCGTCGAGGGTCCGACGCTGGCCGACCTGCTGCGCGACGGGGCGCTGTCAGACCGCGATGTGCTGCGGATCGGCGCGACGCTGTGCGCGGCGCTGGCGCACGCCCACAAGCGCGGCGTCATCCACCGCGACGTCAAGCCGTCGAACGTCATCTGCCCCGCCGCCGACGAGGGGCGGGGCAGCGCCAAGCTGACGGACTTCGGGATCGCCCGCATGGCCGACCACGACGTCCTCACGCGCACAGGCGACATCATCGGCACG
>JAHWJM010000302.1 GCA_019348435.1 Actinomycetota bacterium | reverse complement strand
CTGCCGCTCGGGAACCGTCCAGGCGTCGACGCCGAAGACGTCGTCGCCGATCATCGGGGGGCCTTCGCGGCGGTGGAGGCCGTGGGCGGGACGAGCATACGGTCCAGTCTCCCCCGCGAGACGCGTGGTGCAACCGCAGGCCGGCCCGGGCCGGTGAGCGCAGGACACCAATAGGACGAGGTGTACAAAGCCGGACGCGCAGGTTCGACTGCAGGTCGGTAGCGCGCGGCGGGCCGCGGAGGCAGGCTCTGGGTTCTGCGCAGCGCCGCAGCCGCCGGTCGACAGGAAGCTCGGCCTCGTCCACGCATAGAAAGCAGGCAATGGCCTACCTCACCCCCGCGGAGTACACGACGAAGGCGGTCGACGCCGGCGCGTCGAAGGTCCTGATGTCCACCCGCGACACCCTGATCCGCGCGACGATGGCCGGGGCGATCCTCGCGCTCGCGGCCGCGTTCGCGGTCACGATCACGGTGCAGACCGGAGAGCCGCTGGCCGGCGCGGTCCTTTTTCCCGTCGGCTTCGTCCTGCTCTACCTGCTCGGGTTCGACCTGCTGACCGGGGTCTTCATGCTGGCGCCGCTCGCCCTCCTCGACAAGCGGCCCGGCGTCACCTGGCGCGGCGTTCTGCGCAACTTCTCGCTCGTCTTCGTCGGCAACTTCGCCGGCGCCTTCTGCGTCGCGCTGATGATGGCGGTCACCTTCACCTTCGCCTTCACGGAGGTCCCGGACGCCGTCGGGCAGAAGATCGGCACGATCGGCGAGAGCCGGACCGTGGGCTACGCCGACCACGGCGCGGCCGGCATGCTCACGCTCTTCATCCGCGCCATGCTCTGCAACTGGATGGTGTGCACCGGGGTGATCGCGGCGATGATGTCCACCACCGTGACGGGCAAGACGATCGGGATGTGGCTGCCGATCATGCTCTTCTTCTACATGGGCTTCGAGCACTCGATCGTCAACATGTTCCTCTTCCCGTCGGGCCTCCTGCTCGGCGGCAACTTCACGATCGGCGACTACCTGCTGTGGAACGAGATCCCGACCGTCGTCGGCAACCTCGTGGGCGGCCTGGCGTTCGTCGGCCTGACCCTCTATTCGACGAACCTCCGGACCGGAACGAAGCGGCTGCCGCCGGCCAGACCGCTCCCGGTCGAGAAGGTGACGGCCGGATGATCTGCAAAGCGATCGCCTGAGATGCACGAATCGATCGATGCGGCGCGCCGCGCCGCCGGCCTCAGCTGGACCGAACTGGCCGAGCGGGTCGGGGGCCCGCGCGTGCAGACCACCGCAGCGCTCCTGGGGCAGCACCCGCTGTCGGCAGAGCAGGCACGGCGGACGGTCGAGGCGCTCGGGCTGGAGCCCGACGACAGCGAGCTCCTGATCGAGATCCCGAAGGAACGGATCGGGCCGCGGTTCGAGATCCCGGCCGATCCGACGCTGTATCGCTTCTACGAGGCGCTCGGGGTGTACGGCCCGGCGCTCCGCGCCCTCATCCACGAGGAGTTCGGCGACGGGATCATGAGCGCCATCAACTTCAACATCGAGCTCCGTCGCGTGGCGCATCCTGACGGCGATCGCGTCGAGGTGGTGCTCAACGGCAAGTTCCTGCCGTACCAGTGGGAGTGACAGAAGCCGCGTCGCGGAGCAACTGCTCGACCGCCGGTCTTGGCCTCCAGGCGCGCGCCAGCAAGTCGCTCCCACGGCTCGTCGCCTGAGGCCGCACGACCGCGCGCGGGACAAGCTGTTCTGGCGGCGCGGTCGACCGGTCTATGGTCGTCGCGATGGATGCGCAACGCCGGAGGACTGAGCGGTTCGCGATCGGCGCCACCGCCACGCTGGAGCAGCTCGAGGGTGACCCGCACGCGCTGCTCGCGCGTCTGCGCGAGCGCGAGCCGGTGTCGTGGGTGCCCGCGTTGGGGGGCTGGCTCGTCACGCGCCGCGACCTCGCGATGCAGGTGATGCGCGACCCGCAGACGTTCACCGTCGACGACCCGCGCTTTTCGACGGGACAGGTGGTCGGGCCGAGCATGCTGACGCGCGACGGCGAGGAGCACCGCCGCCATCGCGACCCGTTCGCCCCGCCGTTTCGCCGTGGCGCGGTGCACGCGCGCTTCACCCAGTTGGTCGCGGAGGAGATCGAACGACTGATCGACGAGATGCCTTCGGCCGGCGGCGCCGAGCTGCGGCGGAGTCTGGCGGCGCCGTTGGCCGTCGCCGTCATCACGCGCGCGCTCGGGATTCGCGCCGGCGCCGGGGCGGTCCTGGGCTGGTACGAGCGGATCGTCGCGGCGGTGACCGATCTGACGGCGGCGCGGCCGCTGCCTGCCGAGGGCCCGGCGGCGTACGCCGCGCTCTCCGCTGCGATCGCGCCTGCGCTCGAACGCGACGCCGGCGCCTCGTTACTGGCGGCCGCGGCCGGCGAGGCGGGCGGGCTGGAGCGCGAGCGCGTCATCTCGAACGCGGCCGTGCTGCTGTTTGGCGGCATCGAAACGACCGAGGGCATGATCGCCAACGCCGCCTGGCACCTGCTCTCCCATTCCGACCAGCTCGCGCGCGTCAGGGCGAGCCCCGGTCTGCTCGCAAACGCGGTCGAGGAGTCGCTGCGCCTCGAGCCGGCCGCGGCGGTCGTGGATCGCTACGCGACCGCGGACGTCGAGCTCGCCGGCGTGCCGATCCGGTGCCGCGAACTGGTGCGCGTCTCGATCGCCGGCGCCAACCGCGACCCCGCGGTGTTCACCGATCCCGATCGCTTCGACGTGGCGCGCAGCAACGCGCGGCGGCATCTTGCCTTCGCGCACGGACCGCACGCCTGCATCGCGATGCACCTGGCGCGCCTCGAGGCCAACATGGCGCTGGCCGCGCTGCTCCGCCGCCTGCCGGGCCTCCACCTGGACCCGGCCGCCCCGAGCGCGCCACGCGGGCTGGTGTTTCGCAAGCCTCCGGAACTACGCGTGCTGTGGACCGCACCGTCACCGTCGGCCGCGATCGGCGCGGCGCGCGGCGGCGTGCGGCGTCGAGAGCGGTGATCGCCCCCGCAGGCTGCGCCGCAGCGACATACCGAGTCAGGCCGCGCCCGGGCCCGTTGGAATCGCGGCCGAGCGGCCGAGATGCCATGCCGCCACGTGTGCGCGGATGACGCGCAGCATCGGCCGCGCGCGGTTGTTCGCGGGGACGCCTCCCTCGATGATCACGTCTCGGAGCGTGATGATCGGCAGCGGGTCCGACAGCGTGTCGATCTCTCGCTGCTCTTCGGCTGTGAGCTCCTCGTCGTCACCCAGCGCCTCGCGCTCGTATCGCCCGCGCTCGGGCTCCTGGAGACGGAAGGCGGCCAGCGCGAGCACGAGGCAGGGGAGGGCGAGCAGCACGAGCGACCAGCGCCATCCCTCGGTCCCGCCGGCGACGGTGGCGATGCTGCCGGCGAGGAGCGGTCCGATCATGGTGCCGATCGGGTTGGCGAGGATCTCGCCGTCGCCGCGGAACGTCTCGGCCACCGCCACCGCGCAGACGTCGGCCCGGGTGGGGCCGCCGTCGCTCACGCCGCGCCCCTGCGCCTCGCCTGGTAGGCGTCCTCGTCGAGGTCGAGCCAGGCCTCGCGGAACGCGGCCCACGCCTCGGGCGTCTTCGCGGCGCCGGCGTAGTCGCGCTGGAACGCCTCGTCGCGCTCGTAGTCCGGCGCGCACGACGTGAAGTGGGCGCCGCGCGGCGCCTCGACCACGCCGGAAACCATCGAGCGGTTGATCCGCAGCGTGTGGATCGACCCCTCGTCGAGCAGCGCCGACGTGGAGATGATGCGCTCGCAGGAGAGGTAGGCACGGTCCGCCGCCATGCAGAACAGGTCGTCGAAGTACAGGTCGGGGCCCAGGAACTGCGCGTTGCCGCGGGCATC
>JAHWJM010000301.1 GCA_019348435.1 Actinomycetota bacterium | reverse complement strand
CGCGCAGCCGGCGGGCCATCTCCCCCGACTGGTTGTACGGGACGGTGCCGTCCTCGTAGGCGTGCACCAGGAGCACGCCCCGCACGCCCGAGCCGGCGATGTCGTCGACGCGGTTCACGTTCGTCCGCTCCGCGAAGACCGGGGAGTGGCTCTCGAACGGGCCGCCCATCTCCGCCTCTATGTCCTCGACCGTCGTCCGGGCGAACTCGACGGCGAGCGACGCGACGCGCGCCTCCTGGTAGGTCTCGATCACGTTGTGAACGCCCTCGACGGCGATCCAGTAGTCGAACAGCGGGGTTAGCCCGTCCGCCCGCGTCGCGCCCTCGGCGGCGACGAGTCCGGAGGTGTTGCCGCCCATGCTCACGCCGAAGTTGCTGATGGTCCCAAGCCCCGGACACGACGCCTCGAACAACTGCGCCGCGGCGATCGTGTCTTCAGCGCCTTCGGCGACACGCCAGCCACGCGAGGTCGGCACGTCGCCTTCCCGCGGGATGATCTCCGTGCCGCGGTAATCCATCGCCACCGCGATGACGCCGAGCTCGCCGGCCGCCTCGATGAGCACCTGCCCGACGTCGGTGGGCGTGTGCGGTGCCTGGCGCGCGGCGTCGTGGCGGGCCAAGAGCAGCAGGTCGGCGACGAGCCGGCGCATGCGCCGCGACGAGCGCAGCGCGGAGTGGGCGGCCTCCTGCTGCTCGCCGTCGAGACTCTCGGCGAGCAGCTCGAGGTTGGCGAGCACGCTCGTCAGCGGCGTGCGCAGCTCATGCGAGGCGTCGGCGACGAACTCGCGCTGGCGGCGCAGGGCGTCCTCGGTCTCGGCTCGCGAGGAGTCGAGCGCGTGGAGCATGCCGTCGAGCGTGCGCGCGAGCTCGGCGACCTCGTCGTCGGCCTCGACGGCGGGGATCTTCTCGGCGGGATCGCGGGTGCGCTCGATCTTCCGCGCGGTGGCCGTCAGTGACGCGATCGGCGCCATCGCGCGGCGCGCCACCATGAGCCCTGCGAGCAGCGCGAGGCCCGCGCCGCTGAGGACGCCGATGATGAGAAACAGGCGCAGGCGCCCGACGGTCGCGTCGACCGACGCGAGCGGCCGCGCGTACTGGAGGTACAGCGGGATGTAGACGACCTCGTCACCCACGCGCGGGATCTCGCGCGTCTCGACGAGGTAGCCGTCCTGCTTCGACGTCTTCACCTCGGGCGGCCCGAAGTCCGTCGTCAGCGACGTGCTGTCGAGCAGGACGCCGTCGCGCAGGACGATGCGCACGATCGTCTGGCCGTCGTCGTAGTAGGCCAGCGGCGGCGAGAGGCCGTCGAGCTCGTAGCTGTTGGGCTCGGTGCCGGGCACGAGCGCGTCGTACTTGATGCGCGCCTGCAGGAGGTCGGCGGCGTCGGAGACCTCGCGCTCGAAGTCGTCGTGCAGGCGCTGCGAGGTGAGCCCGCCGACGGCGCCGGCGAAGCCGCAGAGGATCACGAGCGTCAGCAGCGCCGATCCGCCCGCCAGCCGCCAGCGGATCGGGATCTGCCTAGGCGCGGAGAACGTAGCCTGCGCCGCGGATCGTATGGAGGAGACGCGGCTCATCGCCGGCTTCCAGCTTCCTTCTCAGGTTCGAGACGAAGACCTCGATCGTGTTCGTCGTGGCAAACGGGTCGTAGCCCCATACTTCTTCCAATAGTCGCTGACGCGGCACGACGATGCGCTCGTTGCGCATGAGGTACTCCAGCAGCTCGAACTCGCGCTGGGTCAGCTCGATCTCGCGGCCCTCGCGCAACACCTCGTGCGTGTCGGGATTGAGCTGCAGGTCGCCCACGATGAGCGATGCGCTGCCGCGCGGCGGCCGGCGGCGCAGCAGCGCGCGCAGGCGGGCAAGCAGCTCCTGGCGGTCGAACGGCTTGACGAGGTAGTCGTCGGCGCCGGCATCCAGTCCCTCGACGCGCGCCTCGACGCCGTCGCGCGCGGTGAGCATGAGGATCGGGACGTCGCCGCCGTCCTTGCGCAGCGCCCGCGCGACGTCGACGCCGTCGAGCTTGGGCAGCCCGAGGTCGAGGATCACGAGGTCGGGCGAGAACTCGCGCGCGTCGGCGAGCGCCGCCTCTCCGTCGAAGCTGGCGCGGGCCTCGTAGCCCTCCATCCGCAGCGAGCGCAGCAGGACCTGGGCGATCTCCTGGTCATCCTCGACGACGAGAACGCGTGGCGGGCGGTCCGACATGGCTCTCATCAGGGTAGGGCCGCGGCTCAACCCCCGGTTAATGCGCCTGAGCAGGTGGTCCCTGCGGGCGGGTGGCGGCGATCGCAAGCAGGACCGCGCCCTGTCGCCGTCGAACATCCAGGACGGCGCAACATGGCCCCTGCCCGCAAGCCCGCATCCCGCCGTTCGGCGGCCAACCCCTCCGCGAAGCCGGCGGCGCGATCGCGCCCGCGCGCCCGCGCACGGCGCTCGTCGCTCGGCGCTTTCGGGCTGCCCGCCCTCGAGCAGCGCCACCTCGACATCGTGGGGCTGGGGCTCGTCGCGCTCGGCGTCTTTCTGGCCTTTCCGCTGTACCTCGGCTGGGATGGCGGCGCGGCGGGCCAGGCCGCGACGGCCGGCCTCGCCTACGCGGTCGGCCAGGTCGCGTACGCGGTGCCGGCGGCGATCGTCGCGACCGGGGCGCTCTTGGTCCTGCGACCGGTGCTGCCGACGATGCGCCCGTTCCGCGCCGGTGCGCTGTGCCTCTTCGCGGCGCTGACGCTCATGCTCGCCGCCGGCACCTTCGGCGTCGGCCCGGACGGCGAGCGCGTGGGCTACTGGGACGCCGCCTTCTTCGAGTCGCGCGGCGGGATCGTGGGGGAGGCGCTGCTGTATGGCGTCGCGTCGGCGGTCTCGACGATCGGCGCGCACATCCTTGGGCTGTTCCTGCTCGTCGCCGGCGTCCTGCTCATCACCGGCGCGACGGTCGCCGGCGTGCTGCGCACGACCGGTTCGGGCCTCGCCGACACGACGCGCGCGATCGGCCGGGTCGTGCCGGCGCGGCGCCCGCGGCGCCGGCATTCTGCGCGGGCGCAGGAGCTGAGCGACCCGGACCCGATCGAGGACTCCGCCGCCGACTCCTCCGACGACGAGCGCTTCGCGGTGCCCGAGCCCGACGAGGGCGAGGTGATCGTCCGTGCGACCCACGTCGAGGCGCCGGCACCGCGCCCTCCGGCGCCGGACTCGATCATCGGCCGGCGCGGGTTCTGGTCGGGCGCAACGCGCTTTCCCGACATCTACGGCGAGCCGCTGCCCGAGCCGGGAGAGGATGACCCTGCTGCGTCGCAGCCGCCCGCGGACGCGTGCGACGACGAGCCCGAGCCCGAGCAGCCTGCGTTCGACGCGCCGGAGGCCGCCGACGACGAGCCCGAGGAGCCGGACCCCGACGCCACCGCCGTCACACCCCACCGCCCGGTCGCGCGGGAGGACCTCACGCCGCAGGGGCGCTTGCGGGGCGCCGTCACCGACGACCCGGAGTTCCAGTGGCGCCTGCCGAGCGTCGACCTCCTGCGCCGCTCCTCGACTGAGCAGCTGCGCCCCGACACGGCCGGCCAGGCGAAGACCGCCGCACGGCTCGTCGAGGCGCTCGGGCACTTCGGCGTCGAGGCGAAGGTCGTCGGCACGGTGGCCGGGCCGCACATCACGCGCTTCGAGCTGCGCCTCGCGCCGGGGATCAAGATGAGCAAGGTCGCCCAGCACGCGGCCCTCAGGTCGGCGGGCTTCGACGTGCCCCGCACCGTCGCTGTAATCGGCGACGACGGTCTCTCGGAGCACGCCAGACGGCTGCCGGTGCCGTTCATCACCAAGCACAACCAGGGTGGCAAGGGACTCGGCGTGCAGCGCTTCGACACCTACGAGGCGTTCGACGCCCATGTCTCCGGCCCGTCCTTCGAAACGCCGGTCG
>JAHWJM010000300.1 GCA_019348435.1 Actinomycetota bacterium | reverse complement strand
CACGTGCGGGCGGACTGCGGCAGGATGAACCCGCACGAAGTACTGGCCCGGCAGCACAGAGAGGCGGTCCCGTCGCGGCCCACCGAAGGTGGGCTGATCGCTGGCCGCCATCGTCGCCCCCCCGCCTCCATCTCTGTTGGTCTCGGACCTGCGCTTCGCGGCCATGACATCCCTCCGTAAGCCGTCGGTTCTCAGACGTCCTCGTCCGCGGCGTCTGCCGGTACTGCGGCGTGCAATTGCGTACGCAGTTGCAGAACGCGGTATTGCCGGGCTCTGGGCTGCGACAACGACGGCCGCGCCCGCATCGGCGATTTCGTCCAACTGACGCACGCGAACTGAGAGCCTGCGTCCTCAACTACTCCTGCTCGCCCAGTGACGCCTCGCATGCTTACACCAAACCAGAGCACTGGGCGTTCCACCTTGAGACCTACCGAGTCACGCGGCGCACGTCCGGTCGAGGTCGGCCACCGCCCGGTGCTCCTCAAGGATCTTCGACGCGAGAGCGCACGGCGCCTGGCCCGCCTCGGCGGAACCGAGCCCGCCCTGACCTCGCTCCCGCGCCGACGATCAGCCGACCGTTGATCCTCGTCAACACAGCGGTATGGATCGGTCACCTCCGCGAGGACGATCCGCACCTGGCCGGCCTGCTTGACAACGGCGCTGTCCTAGCCCATCCATGGGTCACCGGAGAACTTGCGCTGGGCAGCCTCCGAAACCGTGTCGAGATCCTCCGCCTGCTCGACGACCTCCCGCAGGCCACGATTGCGACAGCAGCCGAGATCCGGGAACTCGTCGAGCAGCACAGGCTCTTCAGCCTCGGGATCGGCTACGTCGACGCGCAATTGCTCGCCGCCACGATGCTGACGGCCGACGCGGCCTTGTGGACGAGCGACCGGCCGCTGCACGCACCAGCCCAGCGGGCTGGGCGTCGCCTACGCGCCCCAGACGGATGGGTAACGCACCGCGCGCGTCGGTGGAGGACCGGCCATGGGATTTGCGGAGCTCGCTGCTGAGCTCAGGCGAGCGCACGGTAGCGGAGCGCTACCGCCTGTTGGGGTCACCACGCGCAGCGTCAGCGAGGCGACCGGCGTCGGATCGACCGCGGCGGACGCGGGTAGAGCGCCCCCGATGAGCAGCTCCGAGCAGCACCCGACGTCCCGGGTGAAGCAGTTCCGCGCGCTCGCCGAGGCTTCCGCACGAGGCGAGCTCGTCATGCTTCCCCGGCGGCTGTCGGGCAACGACCGGCGGCTGCACGTGCGCCAGACGGTGCGCGAGGATCACGAGCAGCGGATCGCCGGCCGCGACGAGGACGCCGACCAGAAGTTCGACAAGCTCGCCGGGTCGCTGTTCTCGTTCTTCCGGGGAACGGCGCTGGTCTTCTACCGCGACATGGCGGGAGAAGACTCCTCGATGCCGACGGTGCTGACGCTCGGCGACGTGCATCCCGAGAACTTCGGGGTGATGCCCAACGCGCACAACGTGCCGATCTTCGCGGTCAACGACTTCGACGAGGCCTACTACGCGCCGTTCACCTGGGACCTCAAGCGCGGCGCCGTCGGGTTCATGATCGCCGGCGAGGAGATCGGCGGGCAGGGGCGCAAGCGGCAGCGCAAGATCGTGCGGCGCTTCGTCGAGAGCTACCTCGAGGCGATCGGGGGCTTCGCCGAGCACGGCAGCGAGCTCGACCGGGAGATCCGCATCGACAACGCGCCGCCGCTGATCCGCGACCTGTTCGAGGATGCCGCCGAGAACCGCGCGGAGTGGCTCGCCGACGACTATCTCGACGAGCACAGGCGCGGCTTTAGATCAAACGAGGAGCTGGTGCCGCAGAGCGGCAGACGCGACGAGTTTCAGGACGTCGTGCGCCAGCTCGTCGAACGCAACGGCATCGACCCGCCGCCGCGGGCGGGCGAGATGCGCGTGAAGGACGTCGCGGTGCGGCGGGGCGCGGGAACCGCATCGCTCGGGCTCACGCGTTACTACGTGCTCATCGAGGGCCCGCGAGCCGACGGCAGCGATGACCTGATCATCGAGCTCAAGCGCGCTCGGCGCTCGGCGCTCGCCGGGCTGGCACCGCCGTCGCAGTATGACTCCGAGGCGCACGGCGATCGGATCGCCCACGCCCAAGGGGTACAGCTCGCGCAGGGCGACATCTTCTATGGCAGCGTGGAGTTCGAGGGGATGAGCTTCATGTCGCGCGAGCGGGCGCCGTACCGCGGCGACATCGATCTCGAGGACCTCGACAAGGACGGCTGGATGGAGTACGCCGCGATCTGCGGAGGGGTGGTCGCCCATGCTCACGCACTGTCGGACGAGTCAGGCGACCTCGATGCCGACATAGAGCCCCAGATCCTGCGCGCCGCCAGCCCCCCCGGACTGTTGGTCGATGACGTCGCGCGCTTTGCCGAAGAGGCGGCGGAGCGCATGCGCCGCGACCAGCAGGCGTTCCGCGCCGACCACGAACTCGCCGCGTTCAGCGCGATCGACATCACCTATCGTTGAGGCTCTGGCGCTATCCGCGGCGGCCGGAGAGACATCCTCGCCTCGGATCGTCGAGTCTGTCGGTCGCACGTCTAGCGTGCCTTTCACGGAAGCATCCGTTCCGCGTAGGCGGAGTACAGGAGCATGATGGAGGCAGCGGCGAGCAGCGCCACACCGGTGACCGGCACCGCTCGCGCGCCCAGCGGGCGCGTCTTCTCGTGGACCATCAGGGCGGTCAGGAGCGCCATCCAGATGAGATTCGCCACGCCGACCGCGAACATCACCAGCATGAGCGCCCAGCAGCAGCCGACGCAGAACGCCCCGTGGCGGGCGCCGACCCGAAAACCCCCGCGCGCTCCGCGCGCATAGTGGCGCAGCAGGAAGGCTCCGGGGTGACGGCATTGGCGTAGGCAGGCCTCCTTCAGCGAGCTGAACTGGAAGGCGCCGGCGAGCGCGAGCACACCACCACCGAGCACCCACTCGTGGGCGTGCAGCCAGGGAGTCGACTGGATGGTCGCGTGGACGCCCGCATCCATCAAGAAGGCCACGGCACCGAAGCCCGTCCAGACGAGCGCATAGCCCCCCAAGAATCCTGCCATCGCCGCCTGAGGCCGCGGCTGGGACGCCGATGCCTGCGCGAACAGGCGGATCAGCGGAAGGCTCGACGGCAGCATCATGGCCGCGGTCATCGCCTGCCAGGCGAGGAGCGACAGCGCCAACCCCAGCCACAGGGAACGTCGGTGCTCGAACAGGGCATCGTGGTGCAGCGCGCCCGCGCTGCCGGTCGCCTGCGCGGCGATCGCGAGTGCCCACGCGCCCGCGATCGCGAAGGCGACAGCAGCCGGCACGCCGCCGAAACGTCGGGGTTGTGCCGGGGCCGCGGTGGTCATTCGCCCGGCACGTGGCTGATCTTGTAGTCCGCCTGGATGGCGTTGCGGTTGTCGTAGGACCACTCCATGCCGTACTGCGGGAGTGCGACCTCGTGCGTCTGCGCCACCGCGACGTACGCCGGCGAGCCCGGCACGGTGGAGAACAGCGAGTCGCGCAGCGTCGTCGTCGTCCCGTCGGGCCCCTGGTAGGGATGCATCGTCGACGACAAGAAGTCCCCGACCTTCAGCACCCCGGCGCCACCGTGGATCTCGTGGCTGATCGGAACTCGCTCGACCGCGAGGGTCTCGGCGACCAGACCGGCGAGGTCGGCGAGCGGGCCGCCCAACCTTCCCTCGTAGGCGTCGACGATCGCCTCGGCCTGCGCGTCGCTGCCACGGTCGTCGACGAAGAGGACCTGCTTCCAGCTCTTCGGTGTCAGCACGTTGCCAGGAATCAGGGCGACCCTGACGAGGTTGAGGCCGCTGACGTCGACGCCGCGGATCGTTCCGCGCTCGAAGTGGTAGGCGTTGAAGGCGTTGCACCAGCCCTCGTCGGGGT
>JAHWJM010000002.1 GCA_019348435.1 Actinomycetota bacterium | reverse complement strand
GAGCTCCCACGCCGTGCTGCCGGCAGCGGAGATCGCAAGGTCGGCCCACGCCATCAGCTCACTCATCCGATCGGTGCGCTCGATCAAGGTGGCGCGGCCCTGCATCCGGCCGGCCGCCTCCGCCATCCTCTCGGTCGCCGCTGCCGCGCCGATGGCCATCACCTCGAGCCCGTCGACGGTCACGTGCGCAAGGCCATCGAGGACGGTGATCAGCGTTTCCTCCGCGCGGCCGCCGCCCAGCGTCACCAGGACGCGACGCGCGAGCGCCGGCACCTCGCGCGCCGGCACGCCGTCGCGCAGCGGTACGACGAGCGTCGGCGGGCAGCGCGTGTTCTCCGGCTCGACGGCCCAGGCGGCCCCCGCCCAGACGTTCTCGGCGGCGCCGGCTCCGGCCGCACGTCCGTCGCGCTCGTCCTCGGCGCGCACGGCGCCCGCCGCGGCGGCCCCGGCCGAGCAGGCAGCGGTCAGCGACCTGTTCAGCAACTACCAGCCCGGCCGCACCCCGTCGCTGACGGGTGGGGCCTCCGGTGCTCCGGCCGGTGGCACCGGCTCCGGCCTCGGGCTGGGAATCGGGCTCCTGGCGTTCGGTCTGGCCGCGCTCGTCGCGGGCCTGACGGCCGCCGAGGTCCGCAGGCGTCGTCCCGCGTAAGCGGCTCGACATCGAGTGGTCACAGCGGGGCCGGCACATGCCGGCCCCGCGCCGTTGGAGGACGGCCGGGAACCGGCGCATCCCTGATCGCGGCGGGCATCGCGGTGACCTCTATCGTGCTGGTGCCTGCGGCGCCGGTCGTCGTCGCGGCGATCGGGTGGGGAATCGGCGGGCTCGGGATGGGCCTGGCCTACTCGATGCTGGCCCTGCTGATCCTCGAGACGGCGGCGCCCGGCGAGGAGAACCGGCTGTCGATGTCGACGCTCGACGTCGGGTACGGCGTGGTCAAGGACGACGCGGTGCCCGGCCTCACCGGCTGCGACGGCCCGCTCGTCCTCGAGGGCTGGCGCCACTGCGTGAACGGCCGGCGCCCGCAGGTCGACCTCGGCGACGGCGACGACGTCGCGAGCATCCAGGACGGCGGCAGCGACGAGATGCTGTGGATCGGCGCGACGCGCGTCGACGCCGGTACCGGCGACGACGACGTCTTCACCGGCTTCGCCGACGACGTGCTGCTCGCCGACGGGCTGGCCGGGTCGCCGCTGACCGTGGCGACGGGTGGGCCGCTGCGGCTGGTCGCACCGGGGCAGTACGGGTACAAGAGTGTCCGGCACGTCTGCGGGATCGAGTACCGGCGGCGTTACGACCCGGGCCCGGCGCGCTGGCTGGGGCACCCCAGGGGCCGGGTGGACCGGGAGGAACGCAGCCGGCTGCTGCCCGGCCGCTGGTCCGAGGCGAACGGGGACCGGCCCGACCTCCTGCTGCGCCAGGTCGACCGCCTGGCCCTCGGTCCGGGCTCGGGGCGCATCGGGCAGGTGTCGTTCGACGGAGAGCGGCTGGTGCTGCAGCGCCGCGGGCGAGATGGCGCCCGTCGGGTGGCCGTCGCTCTCGACCACGTGGGCTCGGGCTGCGAGATCGTCGCCGAGGGCGATCTGCCCGGGACCGGCGAAGAGCACGGGCTGCAGCACGACGGGGTTGCCGCTGACGTTCGGACACGTCGACAGCAGGCGGTACTTCCAGATCCGCGGGCGCTGCGTCAGGGCGTCGACGGCGGTACGAGCCGCGCGGCCCGCGATCCGCCGCGCAAGCGATCGGCGCCGTGTGCCGAGCTCCTCGCCCGCGGCGTGTGCGGCGGCGCTCGCGGAATCGCCGTCGAGCACCTGACGTAGGAGGATCTCGCCCGCCTCGAGGTGCCCGTCGGAGATGTGCTCCTCGGCCAGCCGTAGTGCCCGCTCCGAGGCGCGCGGGCGAGCGTCGTCCATACGTTCCCTCATGCGGTCGAAGAACGCGGCAAGTCCGCGCTGACTTGCGCGGCTGCGCGCAAGTCGGCCCTTCGGACCGGCGTTGCTCTGTTGGCGGACGCCTGGCCGCGCCGCTGCCCACGCACCGATGAAGCTCACGATCCCCACACCGGCGCCCCGCGTACGCGTCCTCGTGATGTCCGTCACCGCCGCGACGCTCGCGGCGATCGCGAGCGTCAACTCGATCGTGCTGGTGCCACCGGGGCTCGAGCCGCGGCCGCTGCAAGTCGCGGGCGCACACACGCGGATCACGCTCGAGCTCCCGCGGCCACTCGTCAGCGACCAGCTCGCAACCAATGGCGACTACCGCACGCTCCACGACCGGACGGTCTTGCTCGGGACGCTCTTGACGAGCCCACCGGCGATGCGTCACGTGGCCCGCCGCGCCGGCATCGCGGAAGGCAGAATCGCGGCGGTCACGCGCGTGACGGCCGACGTCCCGGCTGCGATCACCGAGCCCGACAGCGAGAGGCGCGCAAACGAGATTCGAGAGGCCAAGAAGCTCTACCGGCTGGAGGTCGATCCCGACCCGCAAACGCCGACGCTGCAGATCACGACCCAGGCTCCGACGGTCGACGAGGCGACTCGCCTTGCGGACGCCGCAGCGCCGGGCCTGCGGGACTTCAATGCCGAGCTCGCGCGCCGCGAGGGCGCCGTAGGTGCGCCCGCGCTGCGCATCCAGCAGCTCGGGGATGCCCGTGGCGCGGTGCTCAACGGCGGAGCGAGTGCGGTGATCGCCGCGTTGACGTTCGTGTTCGTCCTTCTGTTCTCGCTGGCAGCGGCCGCGCTCGCCGCGCGCCTGAGAGCACGCGTCGGCGCGCGGCCGGGCGACGAACGACTCCACCCCGCAGGCGAGCGACGGCCGGGCGCCGCAGCTCGGAAACGGGCCCGGGCGGGCCGCGCGTTCCATGAGCTGCCGCTCCTCCTGTCGCCGGCGCTACTGCGTTCGCCCTTGCCGGCTGGCGTCGGCGGCGGCGCGATCGTGCCACCGCGGGACGTTCTGGAGCCCCGTGACAGCGAACGAGCGCTCCTCTCCGAACGGCTTCGAGGGGGGGATTGGCCGCGGACGACGCGCGTGCTGCCATGGCTCGTCGCGGTCATGCTCGCGGTGATCTGGCTCGTCCCGTTCAACGTGATCACGCTCGCGGTCCCGCTGCCGATCGATGTGACGTTCGACCGGCTCGTGCTGCCGCTGCTCGTCGGCATCTGGCTGCTCGCGCTCGCCGCCGGCGGGCCTCACGCGCCGCGGCTTCGACCGACGCCGGTTCATCTCGCGATCGCCGGCGTCGTCGCAGTCGCCTGCCTGAGCCTCGTCGTCAACGCGCGCGACCTCAACCACACACTCGAGCTCATGCTCGGCGTCAAGAAGCTGGCGCTGCTGGTCTCCTACCTGTCGATGTTCGTCGTCGTCGCGAGCGTCGTGCGCGCCAGCGAGGTCCCGGCCTTCCTGAGGTACATCCTCGTACTCACCGTGATCTGCGCGCTTGGCACGATCTGGGAGTACCGCTTCCACTACAACATCTTCTACGCTTGGTCTGACCAGCTTCTCCCGGCCATCTTCGATGTCGGCAGCGCGGAGTCCAGCGCGACCGACGACATGGGAAGGCGCGTCGTGCGCGGCCCGGCGCAGATCCCGCTGGAAGCGGTGGCGATGCTCGCGATGGGTCTGCCGATCGCGATCGTGGGGCTCATCCGGTCGGTCGAGCTCAAGCACCGACTGCTCTACGGACTTGCCGCCGCTCTGCTGCTGGCGGCCACGATGTCGACCTACCGCAAGAGCGCGTTCATCGCTCCCGCTTCCGTCGTGCTTGCGCTCGCCTACTTCCGGCGTCGCGAGCTGATGCGGCTTGCGCCGCTCGGGCTCGTGATCATCGTGATGATTCCCGTGCTGTCGCCCGGCGCCTTCGGATCGATCGTCTCCCAGCTCAGCGGCGACCGGCTCAACGTCCCGACCGTGAGCGACCGCAGCTCCGACTACGACGCCGTCCGCCCCGACGTCTGGTCGCATCTCATGTTCGGTCGCGGTTACGGCAGCTACGAGCACACGACGTACCGACTGCTCGACCAGGAGCTTCTGCGCCAGCTCATCGAGGTGGGCGTGCTCGGCCTCGCCGCGTACCTCGTCATGGTCGGATCGGTCATCGCCGTCGCACGGCGGCCGATCCGCCTGCGCCGACCAGAGGATTCACCCGTCGCGCTGATCGCGGCCGCCGGCGCGGTCGGGTTCGTCGTCGTCTCGCTGCTCTTCGACGTCATGTCGTTCCCGCACGCTCCGTACATCTTCCTGAGCATGGCAGCGCTCATGGTCGCGGCGATGGCGCCGCAGGGGCGCGCCGACGAGGAGGCGCGATGGAGCTCGTGACGATCCTGCGCGTGCTCGCGCGCCGCTGGGCGGTCGTCGCGATCGGCGCGGCGCTCGCCGTCGTCACCGGGGTCACCCTTGCTCCGGCCGTCGCGAGCAAACCGGCGGCGCGGGTGCAGATCAAGGTCCTTGTCGACACGCGCGCTTCGCGCGTCGTGAATCTCGGCGATGGCGCGGAGGCGATCGGCACGCAGGCGGCGCTGCTCGCCCAAGCGATGCTCGACGACTCACAGCGCAGCGCGATCGCGCGCGGCGCGGGCATCCGGCCGAGCGACCTCGGCGTCTCGGTTGCGAGCGCCGTCCCGCGCCCGCCGGCGAGCCCCCTCAAGAAGCGAACGGAGGAGGTCGCCGCAGCACCAGCTCACCCCTTCCGGCTCGATCTCCTCATCCAGCCCGACGTGCCGATCGTAACGCTGACTGCCACCGCGCCTTCGCCGTCGCTCGCGCAGCGTCTCGCTGCCGTGGCGACAGGCGCGCTCGAGGCATTCGCCGCCTCGCAAGCGCCGACCACGGCGCGCCGGCTGATCGTCAGGCCGCTCGGAGCCGTCGGCTCGGAAGTCCAGCGGCCGGGCGCCAGCCCACGGCTCCTGGCGGTCGGCACTGTCGTCTTGCTGTTCGTGCTCTGGTGCTGCGCGGTCATCGTCGTGCCGCCGATCGTCCGCTTGATGCGCGGCGGAGGCGGCGAGGAGCGCAGGCGCGCGACGCCTACAGCCACGTCCCGCGCGTCTTCCAGCTCAGCCGGCTGACGTGGCCACGCGCGCGGTGCGCGGCCCCCGTCGCGACAAAGGGCGGAAACCAGATCGAGCGCCCGGCGCCGATGCGGCGCCGCAGCTGCAGGCCGTGCCATTCGCGCAGCCGGCGCACTTCCGGACAGACCTCGATCGCGAACGCGACGAGCTCGTCGACGGGAAGCCGGTCCGGGCCGCTCACGAGGTCGCGATCGTAGGCGCGGCTCGCACGCCAGAGCGCCTGGCGGGCGAGCTGCCGGCGCGCCAGCGCGTGCAGTCCGGCGGCGTCCTCGAGCAGCGGGGCGCAGCGCTCGAAGAACCTGTCGAACGCGGCCAGGCGGTTGCGGAGGTGCAGCATGTCACTCGAGTCGCGCCGCAGCATCCCCTCGGGATTGATGCGGTAGATGGCCTGCGGCACTCCGCGGATGTACGCGATGTCGGCGGTCGCGGCGACGCGCAGCCACATGTTCAGGTCGCTTGTGTGGTAGCACGCGCGATCGTATTCGCCGACGACCTGCTGCACGCTCGTACGCACGACGACCTCGGGTGACGAGATGCAGTTGTGCGCGCGGCGGCAGACGCTGCGGATCCAGTCCTCGCCGTTCCAGCTTCGCGTCCCACGCCAGCGCCCGCGCGCCTGCGGAAGCGGCCGCCCAGCGTACGCGTAGGGCGCGTGGCCATACACCATCCCCACCCGCGGCGAGCCCTCCATCACGGTCGTCGCACGCGCGAGCGCGCCCGGCACGAGCAGGTCGTCGGCCGAGATGAGCACGGTGTAGTCGAAGTCCGCCGCCCAGCGCAGCCCCTCGTTTGCGGTCGCGATCAGACCCTGGTTGACGTCGTGGCGCCGCGACTCGACGCGCGCGTCGCGCTGCACGAGCCGGGCTGCGACCTGCGGCGTATCGTCCGGGGAGCAGTCGTCGATGATCAGCACGCGCAGATCGACGCCGGCTTGAGCCAGCACGCTCGTGACGCAGCCTTCGAGGACCTCGGCGTATCGGTAACAGGGAACGATTACGCCGACGCTCGGACCGCTCACGCGCCGACCGCCCGCCCCGAGCGTGACGCCACGACGCCCCGCAGGATGCGCTCGCACTCGGCGCCCGCTTGCGCCCAGGTCTTGCCCGTGACGCTCAGCGCGGCGGCCAGCGCCGCCTCCTCGCGCTCGCCGGCGGGTCGCTCGACGAGGGCGTCGAGCGCATTGGCGAGCTCGAACGGCGTCGCCGGCGCGTACGCCACGTGCGCGTTGTCGAGCACGACCCGATTGTGCTCGGCGTCGTTGACGACCGGGATGCAGCCGCAACCCAGCATCTCGTGCGGCACGAGCGAGACGTTCGTGGCCGACAGCGCGAGCCCCGCGATGCACCGGTTGTAGAGCTCGGCAAGCTGGCGCGGATCGATGAAGCCGTGATGGGTCGCCGCGAACGGCAGGCGCCCCGCCGGCTCGCCGTAGACATGGACGTCCACCTCGGGATGGTCAGCGGCGAACAGATCGAGCGTCGCGACCGCCAGCTCGTGCGCGCGCCGGGGCGTCGAGGGACGGCAGTAGTAGCACACGCCCGTGCGCGGCGGGCGCTCGGGCCGCACGTCGAGTGCGTACGTGTCGAGATCGCACGCGAACTCGAAGTACTCGGCCTCCATGCCGTATTGGCGGCGTACGAGCTCCGCGAGCCAGCGCCCGAGGGTGACGCCGTAGAAGCCGAAGCGGTAGGTCGCCTCGGCGAGGAGCGCCTCGCTGCCGGCTGCATAGAACGACGGCTCGAAGTCCGCGACGAAGTAGCAGCGCGCCCCGCGCGCCGGCGAGGCGAGCGCCGGATACGCGGTGTCCCAGCTGGTCGCCATGATGACGTGCGAATCGTCGATTCCGTCGGCCACGTCGCGGATCTCGGCGCGGATGTGTGGCAGCCAGGACCGGATCGCCCGCTCGTGCTGCGCGAGCTCCCAGCCGTGGCGATCGTGCAGGTACAGCACGCATACGTGTCCGGCGAGCTCGAGCTCGGCGATCATCCGAAACATCGTCGTGTGCCCACCCGAGCTCGGGCTGGGTGGGACCGAGATCCAAGCGATCGTCAGCGGGTCGCCCAGCATGTGCGGCGCAGGCTCCGGAAGCTCCCAGCCCGCTGCCGCGATCTCGGCTGCGCGCACGAGGTGCTCGCGCGCGACCGGCAGCCGGCGATTCGGCGCCAGCCGCTCGGCCGCGCGCTCGCGCAGGCGGTCGACAACGCCGGACGCGCCCTCGACCGCCAGCAGCCGGCGGGTCTGGCGACAGCGCTCGCGCACGCTCGGATTCACGGTCGATCAACGCTGCGCGCCCGATCAACCTTCCGGGACGGCGGCGCCCGCGATCCAGCACCAATCGGACCGGCGCAGTGGACGTCCGTACGAATCCGCGCCTCGAACCGAAGCTTCAGGGCGCGCCGGCCGACGCAGAGACAGGAGCCGGCGGCAGCCGCCGGCGCCACATCGCTATGTCGAAGGGGCGCTGACTGATGGATGATGCGCAGATGCAAGGGTGCCATGGCGTGCCGCCGCCGGCCGGCTCTGCTCGCCGCGGCTTCTACGCGATCGCGGTCGCGATCGCGATCGGCGGCATGATCAACCGCGCACCCGGCATCTGGACGGCGATCACCCGCCCGACGGTGGGCAACCACGAGTACCTCACCCCCGGCGCCGCGGGCTACTTCGACTACTTCAACGGACGCGGTCGCGTGCAGGGTCGCGCGGGGCGGCGCGGGGAGGGCTGGTACAGCTTCGACGTCGGCGACTGGCACCTCGTCGCGCTGAACTCCGTTTGCGACGAGGTCGGTGGCTGCGGTCCCGGCTCACCGCAGCTCGAGTGGCTGAAGGCCGACCTCGCGGCCCATCCGGCGGCGTGTACGCTCGCCTACTGGCACCACCCGCGCTTCTCGAGCGGGTTTCCCCGCTCCAACCCGCGCTCCGACGCGTTCTGGCGCATCCTCTACGAGGCCGGCGCCGATGTCGTGCTGAACGGCCACGCACACGACTACGAGCGCTTCGCGCGCCAGACGCCCGACGCGCAGCGCGACGACGTGCGCGGGATCCGCCAGTTCGTCGTCGGCACCGGCGGCAAGAACAACTACCCGTTCGGCAGCGTCGAGCCCAACAGCGAGGTCCGCGACGCCGCCACGTCCGGTGTGCTGCTGCTGACGCTGCGCCCCGGGGGCTACGACTGGAGGTTCGCGCCGGTGCCGGGAGGGCGGCTGCGCGACGCGGGCTCCGGCGCCTGTCACTGAGCGCTGAGCCGCCGTCAGCCGCCGACCCGAGCCACGGGCGCGAACCTCCCGTTGCGCATGAGAAAGACGGTGACCGTGTTGGCTCCCTCGCGCAGGCTCGACCCGGGGACGAGGCCCGAGAAGCGCACCGCGTCTCGGACCGGATAGCTGCGCCCCCCGGCGACGATCCGGCCGTTGACGGCAAACGCGAGGGGCATTGCGACCGATCCGCCGCGCGTGAAGCGACCCGTCACGTAGACCGGCAGCACGCCGGATTCGAACGAGACCCTGCGGAGCTCGCGGCTGCCCTCGATCGTCGCGCGAACCGTGCCGGAACTGACGATCGACAGCGAACTGACGCTGCGACCGACGGGGGCCGGGTCGACGCTCGTGCGAAACAGGTTGAGGGGGTCGGGGAACAGCCGGCGCTGGCGCGCCAGCTCGGCGTCACGCGCGCGGACGAAGGCGCCGAGCGGCATCGACACGAAGCGTCCGCGACGGCCGTTGCGCACGCTCGGTGCTACGGCGGGCAGCGGCTCGGTCAGCGTCGTCCCATCGACGCCGGGCGGCGTCCTGACGCCGATCACGTCGGCGATCGTCGGCAGGATGTCGACCGTCCGCGCCGCGGCGTCGACGACCGCCGGTCGGCGCTGACCCGGCAGCTTGACGAACAGCGGGACACCGGCGATGCCCGCGAAGTCGGCACGTGTCACGGCTCGCCGCGAGCCGCCGGGCCGCAGCCCGACGCCGTGGTCGGCGGTGACGACGACAAGCGCCTCGTCCCACAGCCCGGCCGCCCGCAGGCGCCGGATCATCCGTCCGAGGAGCCTGTCCGCGTAGCCGACCTGCAGCATGTGGCGCTGCGTCCCCTGCGCGACGACAAAGCGGTCCTGGCTCCACGTCTGGTCGTGCAGACCCGGCAGCGTCGTGCCGTGCACGGGGTACTGGCGCCCCGAGGGAAGTAGCCGCCACGGCACGTGCGGGACCTCGAAGTGCCCCATGTACAGCGGGGGTCGCGGCCCGGGTCGGCGAACATCGTCAACGAAGCGCTCCATGTCGCGCAGCATGTCCGAGAACTTGTCGGTGCCGGCGATCCTTCTGCCGCCGGCCGACGTCCTCGGCGCTTGAGCCGCTGTCGTGACGATGTCGCCATCCGCGCCGAAATCCTCGTAGTGGCGGTTGATCGGCGGCAGCCCCGCGGCGATGTCGCCCGGAAGCAGGAGATGCCCGGCGACGACGACCAGATCGGAGGCGAGCGACCCCAGCCGCTCCTCGGCCGCGTCGCGCGGCCGTTGCCCGCACAGCTGCGTCGGGCAGACGTGCGTGATCGGCTCCAGCGCGTGGATGGCGTGGCGCCTGCCCACGAGCGTGAAGACGCTGTTGGGGTACTGCCGCGCGGTAGGCAGCCGCTGCGCCGGACGGCGGCCGGTGAGGATCGCGGGCACGCCGACCCAGGTGCCGTCGGCGACGGTCGTCGCGTTGCGATACCACGTGGACGTCGCAGCGAGACGCCCGAAGCTCGGCAGGCGGCGACCGTCGATGCGCCGCGACTGGTCCATCAGCGAGATCGTCGGCAGCTCGTCGAAGATCACGAGCACGATCGGGGTCCGCGAGGGCACCGCCGAGGCGACGGCGCGCCCCTGCGCACCGCCGACGAGCTGGGAGACAGGCGAGAAGAGCAGAAACGAGGCGAGGAACACGATGGGCGCCACGGCGAGCACCGTCAGCACGCTGCGCAGCGCCGGCGCGCGGGCGTAGGCCATCGCGGCGCCGGCCCCGAGCAGCACGCCCGTAGGCAGCAGGACGGCGCTCGTGTCCGGCAGCACGCGCTTGAGCATCCCGACGATGGCCGCCGCGGCGAGCAGCGCGACGAACGCGAGGTGGATGCCGCGCGCGAGCCCGGGCCGCAGGAACGCGGCGGCGACCTCGGCGAGCAGCATCGCGGCGGGCGGGACGAGCACGAGCGCGAACGCGAAGAGCAGGATGTCGACGCCGGTGTTGTCGCGCGCGACGAAGAACTCCGCGTTGCGCGCGAGGTTGGAGAACAGCGGCTGGACGATCGCGAACGACCACAGGACGGCCAGGTGCAGCCCTGCCATGGCCAGCTCGCGCCACGGCGCCGGTCGGCGCCCGGCACCCTGCGCCGCGCCGGCCGGGAAGCCGAGACGCAGCAGCGCCGGCGTCGCGCGCTGCGCGCTCACCGGCTCACGCCACCAGCGGTCGCGCCTGGTAGAGCACTCGCTGCCCGGACGGTAGCTCCTGCTGTCGCTCGACGACGAACGCTTCGTGCAGGCACCGCTCGAAGTGCGCTCGCTCGTAGTCCTCGTGAGCGCCCTCGCGCTTGGCCGCCAGCAGCCGCTGCACCATCGGGTCCGTGCGCTCCGGGAACTCCACGAGCACCGTCCCGCCGAGGCTCGCCAGCCAGTCGACGATCTCGCGCACCGGAACGTTGCGGGTGATCGCCACGTGGTGGACGAGCGCGAGGCAGAGCGTCAGGTCCGGCCGCCCGCGATCGGCGAGCGTGCCGCGCTCGCGCCCGCGCCAGCCGAGGGCGGGCGAGGGGTCGCAGACGTCCACGACGAGCGGGAGGATGCGCCGCTCGGCCTCCTCGCGTAGCGCGCGGTACAGGCGCTCGACCGTGGGGTGGTCGACGTCCATCGCAAGCACGTAGTCCGACGAGCGGGCCGCGATCCGCGCGTAGGCGCCGTCGTTGGCCCCGAGGTCCCAGGTCAGGCGCCGGTGGCGCCGCCCGGCGGCGGTGGCGACGAACGCGGCCTTGTCGTCGGCGTCGGCGTGCAGGTGGTTGCCGGCGTCGCGGTAGTCCGTCCAGGCAGACGCGGCGGGCTCCCAGTCCAGCCGCGCGACGAGCTTGCGCAGCCGGCGCACGTTGGCGAGGATGAGCTCGGTGTTGAAGCCGGCGCGCCGCACCTGCGCCTTGGCCGTGCGGCCCTCGACGGCGGCGTAGCGCCGCTCCAGGCGGCTGTGCAGGATCACGTGCGTGAGCACGCCGCGACGCAGCCGGTCGCGCAGCGACATGACGGCGCGCGCCTGGGCGGGCGTGATCCCGTCGATGGCGCCGCGCAGCCAGGGCTGGAAGGGGATCTCCTTGAACGCCTGGAACATCAGCGGATAGAGGAAGAGCATGCAGAACTGCCGGTAGGCGATCCACGGCTCGCCCTCGCGCAGGCGCTCGAAGGAGCCGATGTCGATGAACACCGGCGCCGCGCCCCGCCACTGGACGTTGTACGGGGAGCTGTCCTTGACCATCAGCGACTCCGTCAGGCAGCGCTCGAGCACGTCGAGCTGCAGCAGGGCGGCGTCGCGCAGCATCCCGAAGGTCCACTCATAGGGATAGGAGACGAACGGGACGGACGCGTGTCGCAGGATTCCCGCCCACCCGTGAGGCAGCGCCGCCGGGTCGTCGCGGCCCACATCCTGCGTCTCGATCACGCAGCCGCGGTCGCTCAGCTCGGCGAAGGCGACCGACGAGCGCAGCGCGTCCCAGTCCTCCAGCCCACGGGCACTGAGCGCGCGAAAGACGTCTCCGCCCGACTCGAAGACCCGGCTGTCGGGATCGCGAAACGACCCGGGGACGGCGCGCATGTCGTCGCTCCGCGAGGACTGCCGCGCGTCAGCGAGAGCCCGAGCCGTCGTCGGGCGTTGGCGGCTCCTCGGGATCGCGGCGAATGTGCAGGGCGCGCAGCGCGCTGTGCCACCACAGCTTCGCGCCGACCGCGAGGGCGGCCGCTCCGCCCAGCACCGCCTGCAGGATGATGCTGCCCGAGCCGGGGTCGAGGTAGGCCAGCATCGTTCGCGCCATTCGCGGACCTCCGTTCGGGATCACCGTTGAGGTTGGTCGGTTCTTGCGAACCAGATGTGAAAGCGTAATGCCCAACTCCTGCGGATTCCAGCGGCTGCGAGTCCGAGGGGGCCACGCGGTGGTGGGCGGCCTATCCCCTCAGCTCGGCGCGCAGCGCGTCGTAGCCGGGCCGCGCCGTGCCGTTCGGCCCGATGAGGCCGGAGTCGAAGCGGTCCGCCGGCTTGGCGCCGGTCCAGTTGTAGAGGTACACGCGCTTGACGCGTGGGTGCTCGCGCGCGAGCCTGAAGGCATATCTGATCGAGCGCGCGGCGCGCTGCTCGTCGCGCGGGAAGTTGCGCCCGAACTTCACGATGCCGCCCGTCTCCGTCAGCCAGACGTCCCCGCGCACCGTCCGCAGCAGGTCGCGCAGGCCGCTGGAGCGAAAGCGGTTCGTGTCCGCGTAGTTGTGCAGCCCCCAGATCTCTGGATCGCCGTCGAGATGGCGGCGGTACTGCTCGACGTAGCGCGTCATTCCCCTCTGGTCGAGGACGTCTCCCGCAAGCACGGTGCAGCCCTCGCAGCCGGCCTTGACGACGTTATAGAACTCTGCCGCCCGCCGCGGCGAGCGCGCCGTCGGCTGGCTGGCGTGGTTGATCTCGTTCCACGGCGCGTAGACCTTCACGTAGGGATAGCGCTTGCGAAACGCGCGGAAGGCGGCGCGGAACTCCGCGACGGTCGGCAGCTTCTCCGGCCGCGCTCGCGAATGGCCGAACGTGATGAACGGCTCGACCCCGGCGCTGCGGGCGGCGCTGAGCCACAGGTCGGTCAGGTTGCGCTCGACGCCCCGGGCGACAGCGTCGTAGGGCACGACGAGCCGGGCGTGCTTGATGCCGAGGTCGCGAAAGCGCTTGTCGGCGAACATCGGGCTGTTCTGCTCGCCGATCCCGACGACGAACGGGCGCCGCTTCGGCTGCGCCGCCCGTCGCTCGCGGGGGCCGTCGCCGTCGCCGTCGCTTGCGCCGGCATCGCTGCCGCCGGCTCGGTTCGGCTGGGTCGCCGAGCCGGCTTGGCCGCCGTTGCCGCCGTTGCCGGCGCTGTCGCCGTCGTCGTCGCCACCGCAGGCGACCAGGCCCAGCACGAGCGCGGCGACGAGGGCGATGACGGCGATCGGCTTCACGTTCGCGATGAGGCTAGCGGGCGGGCGAATACCCTCGGACCCATGAGCACCTACGACCACGTCGCCGATCTGCCGCTTCGGATCGACGCGTACGAGCTCGAGGGGCTCGCACAGAACGTCTCCAGCGACTTCGAGCGCAAGACCACGATCATCCACCTCCACGGTGACGGCGAGGAGGGGCTCGGGGAGGACGTCGTCTACGACGCCGTCGACCACGAGATCGCCCAGCGGGCCGGCCCGACGCTGTCGCTCGCGGGCGACTGGACGATCCGCTCGTTCGCCGAGCACCTCGCGACGCTCGAGCTCTTTCCCGAGACGCCGCAGCGCGACGTCTCGCAGCTGTATCGGACGTGGGCCTACGAGTCGGCGGCGCTGGACCTCGCGCTGCGCCAGGCGGGGCGACCGCTGCACGCGGTGCTCGGGCGCGAGCCCGAGCCGGTGACGTTCGTCGTCTCGTTGCGACTCGGCGAGCCGCCGACGGTCGAGCCCGTGACGCGGCGCCTGGAGCGCTACCCCACGCTGCGCTTCAAGCTCGACCCGACCGTCTCATGGGACGACGAGCTCATCATGGAGCTCGTCAAGACGAACGCGGTCGACTCGGTCGACTTCAAGGGCCTCTACGAGGGAACGATCGTCGACCAGCCCGCCGACCCGCTGCTCTACCGGCGCGTGATCGGCGCGTTTCCGAACGCCTGGATCGAGGACCCGAAGCTCATCCCGGAGATCGACGAGCTGCTGAAGCCGCACCGCGACCGCATCACGTGGGACGCGAACATCCACTCGATCGCCGACATCGAAGGGCTGCCGTTCGCGCCGCGGATGGTCAACCTCAAGCCCTCGCGGCTGGGCGGGATCAAGCCGCTGTTCGACGCCTACGACTACACCGCCGAGCGCGGCATCGGCGCCTACGGCGGCGGCCAGTTCGAGCTCGGCGTCGGGCGCGGCCAGATCCAGTACCTCGCTTCGGTCTTTCACCCCGACACGCCCAACGACACGTCGCCCTCGGGTTTTCACGTCATGGACCCGCCGCCGGGTCTGCCGACGAGCCCGCTGGCGCCGGCGCCGTCGGCCACCGGCTTTCGCTGGGGCTGACGCCCGCGACACGCGAAGCACGAAGCCCGGCGCAGGGGCCGGGCTTCGGGGTCTCCGGAGGGGCCGGGCCGCTGCAGGCCCGGCGGGCTAGCCCTATAGGCCGCGGCGGCCGTAGCCGTAGCCGCCGGTTCCGACGCCGCTGATCAGCACGAGCACGGCGGCGATGATCGCGACGATCACCGGCAGGCCGAGCACGAGGCACACCCAGTAGACGAGCGCGGCAAGCACTATGGCAATCAGGATTCCGATCATCTGAAGAACTCCTCCTTGAGCGGCATAAAGGTCGTTCGTCAAGATGTACCCGACGGCCCATCCGCACAACCGCCGCCGGCGCAGGTTCGAACACCCGTCCAGACGGGCGATCGCGTTTCAGACGCGCTGGATCAGCGTCCCCGTACCCAGGCCGCCGCCGCAGCACATCGTCACCAGCCCCGTCTCCTTGTCGGAGCGCTCGAGCTCGTGCAGCAGCGTCGTCAGCAGGCGCGCGCCCGTCGAGCCGAGCGGGTGGCCGAGCGCCATCGCGCCGCCGTTGACGTTGACGCGGTCCATGTCGGGATCGAGCTCGCGCTGCCAGGCGGCCACGACGGAGGCGAACGCCTCGTTGATCTCGATGAGGTCGAGGTCGCCGATCGTCATGCCGTTGCGCTCCAGCAGCTTGCGCGTCGCCGGGATCGGGCCCGTCAGCATCGTCACCGGGTCGACGCCGACCGTCGTCTGGTCGACGATCCGCGCCCGCGGCGCGAGGCCGAGCGCGTCGGCCTTCTCGCGCGACATGAGCAGCAGCGCGGCCGCGCCGTCCGAGATCTGCGACGAGGTCGCCGCCGTGATCCTCCCGTCCGTCCGGAAGGCCGGCTTGAGCTGCGCGAGCGTCTCGAGGTTCGTGTCGGGTCGGATGCCCTGGTCGATGTAGTGCGTGGCGCCGTTGGTCTGGAAGGGGACGATCTCACGCTCGAAGCGCCCCTCCTCGGTGGCCTGATGGGCGAGGCGGTGCGAGCGGACGGCCAGCTCGTCGAGCTCGGAGCGCGGGATCTCCCACTGCTCGGCGATGAGCTCGGCGCTCAGACCCTGGGGGACGAGGTCGTACTTCTCCATCAGCGCCGGCGGCCATGGCGTGCCGACCTGCTCGTGAAACGAGAAGCCCACGCCCATCGGGATGCGCCCGAGATGCTCGACGCCCGAGCCGATCACGACATCGTGGATGCCGCCGGCGATCAGCGCCGCACCGAAGTTCACCGCCTGCTGCGCCGAGCCGCACTGGCGGTCGACGGTGGTCGCGGCGGCCTCGATCGGCAGCCCCGCCTGCAGCCACGCGTTGCGCGCGACGTTCCAGGACTGCTCGCCGATCTGCTGCACGCAGCCGGCGATGACGTCCTCGACCTCGGCCGGATCAATGCCGGCACGCTCGATGACCTCGGTGAAGCAGGTCCCGAGCAGCTCGTTGGGATGGGTGTCCTTGTAGTAGCCCTTGTCGGGGTGTCCGCGCCCGATCGGCGTCCGGACGGCTTCGACGATGACGACCTCGCGGCCCTGTTGTGCGCTCATGGCGACAGGCTAAGGTACGCGGCTGACTGGGGAGTCAACGGAGAGGATCGCGGTGGCAGAGAAGCTGGGAATCGCTGGCAGTGGTGCGATCGCGACCGGGCTGGCGGCCTGCGCGGCATCGGGTCCGGGACACGTTCTGTGGGCCCGCTCCGACGCCTCGGCCGCGCGCGCCACGAAGGCGATCGCGAAGGCCTGCGAGCGGCTGGGCGAGGGCTATGACCCTGCGAACGTCAGCGTGACCACCGACCTCCTGGCGCTCGCGAACACGACGTTCGTCGTCGAGGCGATCACCGAGGACATGGCGCTCAAGCGCGAGCTGCTCAGCCGGGTCGGGGAGGTCGCATCCGGCGCCGCGATCCTCAGCACGACGACGTCGTCGCTCTCGGTGGGCGCGGTGGCGTGCGAATCCGGCGTTCCCGAGCGGTTCGTCGGCCTGCACGTCTTCAACCCCGTCCCGCGGATGAGGCTCGTGGAGCTCGCCTACCCCGACGAGGCGTCCGCCGCGACCCGCGAGCGCGCTCACGCGCTGTGCGAGGCGCTCGGCAAGGAGGCCGTCGAGGTGCCCGACATCGCGGGCTTCGTCGTCAACCGCCTGCTGTTTCCCTACCTCTTCAGCGCTGTGGACCTCATGCAGGAGACGGGCCTGCCGCCGGCGTCGATCGATACGTGCATGCAGCTCGGCGCCGCGCACCCGATGGGGCCGATCGCGCTGCTGGACTACATCGGGCTCGACGTGTCGGTGGCGATCGGCGACGCCATCGGAGCGAACGTCCCGCCGTCGCTGCGCGAGCTGTGCGCCGAGGGCGCGCTCGGTCGCAAGGCCGGCCAAGGCCTGTACCCGCGGGAGTTCTACGCGCGCTGACGGCACGTGACACGACGGGCCCGCCGAGAGCGGGCCCGTCATGTTCGTGGCTGCGGCAAATCCACCCCGATCCGCCGCGCCGGGCCACCGCCGTCCCACGGGCGGGGCGTAATGACCACAACGCGTCGCGGCGGCGGAACTTGCGCAAACACCGAGCACCGCGACCTCCGGCGGCTACGCCCTCCCGGCGGCTACGCCCTCCCGGCCTCCTGCTCGGCGGCCGCGCGCGGTGGGCGCTCACGGATGCGCACCGCCTCGATGCGGTTCTCGCGCACCGACTCGACGCGGATCGAGTAGCCGTTGGCGCTGACGGTGTCGCCGCGCTTGGGCAGCCGCCCGAGCCGCGCGAAGACGAAGCCGCCGATCGAGTTGTAGGCGTCGCTGTCGACCGGCAGGCCGAGGTCGTAGTCGGCCAGGTCGGTGATCGCGACGTGGCCGCGCACGTACCAGTCGCCGTTCGCGAGCTGGCGCACGTCGCCGCCGGCAGGATCGGTCTCGTCGTCGATCTCGCCGACGATCTCCTCGATGATGTCCTCCACCGTGACGATACCGGCGACGCGGCCGTACTCGTCGATGACGACCGCCATCGTCGAACGGTTGCGCTGCAGGTCCGCGAGCAGGTCGTCCAGCGGCTTCGTCTCGGGCACGATCGTCGCGGGCTTGATCGCGCCCGCGATCGATGCCTCCGCGCCCTCGGCCATGAGGATCCGCGCGAGCGAGTTGGAGTGCACGACTCCCTTGACGCGGTCGGGGTTCTGGTCCTCCGTCACCGGCAGGCGGGTGTGCCCGGTCGAGATGCACAGCCGCATCGCCGTGCCGGCGTCGTCGGAGATGTCGACGGTGACGACGGCCGGGATCGGTGTCATGACCTGGCGCGCCTGCTGGTCGTGCAGGTGAAAGACGCCCCTCAGCATGCCGGCCTCGCCCGGATCGAGGTGTCCGCCGGCGTGCGCCTGAGCGATGATCGTGCGCACCTCCTCGGGCGTCGAGCCCTCCTCGAAGTCGTGGTTGCCCTTGATGCCCAGCGGCCGGAGCATCGCGCTGGACGCCCTGTTGAGCAGGTGGATGAACGGCCGCATCACCGTGTTGAAGATGTTCAGCGGCCGCGCGATCCAGCGGGCGACCTGCTCGGCGTTGACGATCGCGTAGATCTTCGGCACCTGCTCGCCCGCGGTGATGTGCGCGGTCGTGACGATGACGTAGGCGATCGCGATGGAGAGCGGCACCGCTACGGCGTGGGCCAAACCTCCGAATGCGGGCTCCACCAATCGGGCGATCGCCGGCTCCCCGAGGAAGCCGATGCCCAGCGAGGCCATCGTGATGCCGAACTGACACGCCGACAGGTACTCGCTGAGGTCGTCGAGCTGCGCGAGGACGAGCCGCGCCTTGCGGTCACCTGCCTCGGCCAGCTCCTCGAGCTTCCCGCGCCGGGCGCGCACGAGCGCGAACTCCGCGGCGACGAAGAAGCCGTTGGCGAAGATCAGCACGACGACCGCGCTGAGCAGGAGCGCGATCAAGAGGCGTGGTGGCGGCCGGGCGCGGGGTTCCGGCCGCGACTTCGAGGTCGTTCGTCGTTCATTGACGCTGCGCCGCCGAGACTAGCACCAGCCTGGGCGAACTCCGCCCGGACCGCAGCGGGCGGCGCTCAGATCAGCCCGTCGATCATCCCGGCGAGAGCGAAGTCGTTGTCGGTGATTCCGCCGGCGGAGTGCGTCGAGAGCGTGAGGCGCACGTGCTTGTAGCCGTGCACGAGGATGTCCGGATGGTGGTTGGCCGCGTTCGCCGCCTCGGCAACGGCGTTGGCAAGCGCCATCGCGGCGCTGAAGCCGTCGCGCTCAACGTCGCGGACGATGCTGTCGCCCTCGCGCCGCCACTCGCTGCCCGCCAGGCGCTCGTCGATCTCTGCGTCGCTGAGTCGTGCCATACCCTCTCCTTCGTGGAGCACTTATGCGGATCGTGAGCCTCGTCCCACACGCTACCGAGCTGCTCTTCGCGCTCGGGCTCGGCGACGACGTCGTCGGCGTGACGCACGAATGCGACTACCCCGAAGCGGCGCAGGACCTGCCCCAGGTGACGCGCGACGTGCTCGAGCCGGGGCTGTCGCCGGGAGAGATCGATGCGGCCGTGCGCGCCCGCACGGCGGCGGGGGAGTCGATCTACGCGCTGGACGAGGAGCTCGTCCGCGAGCTCGAGCCCGACCTCATCGTCACGCAGGCGCTCTGTCACGTCTGCGCGGTCTCGGTCGACGAGGTGCAGGCGCTGGCGCAGTCGCTGCCGGCCCCGCCGCGCGTGATCGCACTGGACCCGACGACGTACGGCGAGACCGTCGGCGACGTGCGCACGCTCGCGCAGGCGACCGACGCCAGGGACGCCGCGCTCGACCTCATCGCCCGGACGGCGCGGCGGGCGGACGTCGTGCGGCTCGCCGTGCGCGGCGCGCCACGCCCGCGCGTGGCGGCACTGGAGTGGATGGACCCCGTCTTCGTCGCCGGCCACTGGACGCCGCAGCTCATCGAGATGGCCGGCGGGGAGGACGTGCTCGGCTTCGCCGGCGAGCCGTCGCGCGAGGCGACGTGGGAGGAGGTCGCCGCCGCGCAGCCCGAGATCGTCATCGTCATGCCCTGCGGCTACGACGCGGCGCGGGCGCTCGTCGAGGCGGAGGGCTTCGCCCACCGGCTGGGCGGGCTGGGCGCCGACCAGGTCGTGGCGGTCAACGCGTCGGCCTACTTCTCGCGGCCCGGGCCGCGGCTCATCGACGGGCTCGAGCTGCTGGCCCACATCCTGCACCCCGACCGGGTGCCGCAGGCGCCGGCCGAAGCGCTCGCGGTGGAGCTCTAGCGACCTGAGCGCCGGGCCCCGCACCGTCCTGTACCTGCACTCCTCGGCCGGGCGCTACGGCGCCGACCGCCAGCTTGCGCTGCTCGCGGGCGGCCTCGATCGCGCCCGCTACCGCCCGCTCGTGGTGCTCGCGATGGACGGCGAGCTGCGCAGCGATCTCGCCGACGGCGGCGTCGAGGTGCTCGTGCGGCCGCTGGCGGTCATGCGGCGGGCGTCGATGACGCCGTCCGGCGTCGCGCGGATCAGCGGCGCGCTGGCCCGCGACGCCGGCGCGATCGCGCGGCTGGCCGGGGCGCGCGGCGCCGCGCTCATCCACACGAACACGTCCGTGACGCTCGGCGGCAGCGTGGCCGGACGGGTCGCCGGAATCCCGCACGTGTGGCACCTGCGCGAGATCTACACCGGCTTCGAGCGCTACTGGCCGGCCTACCGGCGGCTGCTGCTGAGCGCCGATGCGCTGCCCTGCGTATCTGAGGCCACGCGCGCACAGCTCGGCGACACCGACAAGGCAAGCGTCGTACACGACGGGCTGGGGGTCGCGCCGGCGCGCGCGGAACGTGGCGCCGCACGCGCGGCGCTCGGTCTGCCGGCGGAGGCGTTCGTCGTGGCGATCCTCGGGCGCATCTCGACGTGGAAGGGCCAGGACGTGCTGATCCGCGCGATGGCCGCCCTGGGCGAGACGGGCGGCGACGGCCGCGCCGGCGCGCCGGCGGTCGCGCTCGTCGCCGGCGATCCCTGGCCGGGCGAGGAGGGGCGCCTGCACGACCTGCGCGCGCTCGCCGCCCAGCTCGGCATGACGGCCGGCGTGCGGTTCGCCGGCTTTCGCTCCGACGTCGAGAACGTCTACGGCGCGGCCGACGTCGTCGCCGTGCCGTCGACGCAGCCCGACCCGTTTCCCAACGCCGCGCTGGAGGCCGCCGCGGCCGGCTGCTGCGTCGTCGCCGCGAACCACGGCGGCCTGCCGGAGATGCTCGAGGACGGCGTCACGGGGCGGCTCGTGACGGCGAACGATCCCGCCGCGCTCGCGGCCGTCCTGGGCGAGCTGCGCGCCGACGCGGCCGCGCGCGAGCGGCTCGGCGCCAGCGCGGCAACGACGATCCGTGCGCGCTTCTCCCCGGCGCGCCTGCTCGAGCGCATGCAGACGCTCTACGACGGGCTGCTGACCGGGTAGCTCAGCGGGCGCCCCGGCGACACGTCGCGGCGGTTCGCCCGAGCCGTCAGACCGGCGTGGCGCTCGAGGCGATCGCGATGCAACCGATCGCCAGCACGACGGCGAACGCCACGCAGGCGCCCAGGACGGGCGTCATCGAGATCCGCCGGCGCTCGGCGATCTCGAACATCAGGTAGCCGACGATCCCGCCGGCGACGAGCCCGCCGATGTGGCCGCCGATCGAGATGTTCGGGATCACGAACGTGATCCCGAGGTTCAGCAGCAGCGTGATGCCGAGGCCCGACTGCATCGGGTCGATGCCGCGCACGCGCAGCGCGAGGATGGCCGCCCCCATCAGCCCGAAGACCGCGCCCGACGCGCCCACCGTCACCGCGTCCGGCGAGATCAGAAGCGCGCCGAACGATCCGCCCAGCAGCGAGACGAAGTAGATCGCGGCGAAGCGCAGCTTGCCGATCTCGGGCTCGAGCATCGTGCCCAGGAAGTACAGGAAGTACATGTTGAAGGCGAGGTGCAGGGGCCCGGCGTGCAGGAAGCCGGACGTGACGATCCGCCACCACTCGCCGTCGGCGACGAGCGGGCCGTACAGCGCGCCGTTGTTGTAGACGAAGCCGCCGCGGCCGTCCAAGCCCCCGCCGCCCGACAACATCGCGAGAAACGCGATGCCGCTGATCGCCATGAGGACGTACGTCAGCTGCGGGTCGCGACGGATCGTCGCCGCCGTGCGGACCTTCGTCTTCTGGCGCGAGCACTCCGGGCAGCGCATCCCGACCGGCGTCGGGGTCATGCAGTCGGGGCAGATCGGCCGCCCGCAGGACGAACACGAGACGCCGGTCTCGCGATCGGCGTGGCGGTAACAGGTCGTTGCGGTCGACGCTTCCACGGGCGAATGACGCTACCAGCCGCGAACCGGACGCCGCTCTAGGACATGGTTGCGGCGATCACCGGCTGGCGCGTGGGGACCTCGCTGCCGCCGAGCGGCTCGTGGGTCACGAGCACCTGCTCGACACCGCTCAGATCGCCGGGCACGTCGACCGACGCGCGGCCCTTGCGCACCGAGAACAGCGCCTCGGTCGGCTCGGGCGCCGTGCCGTTCTCGCGGGCCAGCCAGACCTGGTAGATGCGGCCTCGCGGCGGAGCCTTGAGGCCCGCGACGACGAGCTTCGCGCTGTCGCCGAGGACGCGCATCTGACACTCCGCTCCATCGGGTGCCTGTGCGCACGCGATCGTCCGGGAATCCGGCTCGCCGCTCGTCAGCAATGCGCCGCCGCCGATCCCGAGCGCCAGCAGCGAGGTCGCCAGCACCGCCGCCGGCCACGGGCGCAGCCGCAGCAGGCTGAAGCGCCGCCCGGACTCCTGCCTGATCGGCCGGTCGGCCCTCGGGCCGGCCGCGCGGAGCAACTCCGATTCGGCGTGCACGACCGACATGACGCGCGAGCGGATCTCCGGCGGCGCGCTGGCCTGGGGGACCGCGCTGAGCAGCGCGTCGGCGACGACGCTCAACTCCGCGACCTTCGCCGCGCATGCCTGGCAGTGCGACAGATGGGCGGCGTAGCCCTCCCATTCGCCGTCGGGGATCGCGCGCAGGACATAGCTGGCGGCGTCGTCGATACGGGGGCAGGTGTCGGGGGTCATGGCGTCACCTCGCGCAGGCCGCCGAGCTGGGCGCGCATCTTCTCCAGGCCGAGTCTCATCCGGCCCTTCACGGTACCTATGGGAGTGTCGATCATCGTGGCGATCTCGCTCTGGGTGAAGCCGCCGAAGTAGGCGAGCTCGATGACCCGCGACTGCTCGCTGGGAAGCGTCGTCAGCGCCTGGCGGATCTCGCCGGCCTCGTCGAGCCGGGCGACCTCCACCTCGGTGCGCTCGCGCGCCTCGAAGCGCTCCTCGATGCCCTCGTCGGACGCGCGCCGCTTGTCGTGGACGGAGGAGCGCCGCAGCGCGTCGATCGCCCGGTGGTGGACGATGCCGAGCAGCCAGGTGCGCACGGAGCCGCGGCCCCGGTCGTAGCGCGCGCCGGAGCGCCAGATGGAGAGGAAGGCCTCCTGCACGACGTCCTCCGCGGCGTTGCGCGTGCCGACCATGCGGTAGGCGAGGGAGAAGGCGACGCCGGAGTGGCGCTCGTAGAAGACCTCGAAGGCCACGGCGTCGCCGCCGCGGACGTGCTGCATGAGA